>JAJFLN010000362.1 GCA_021772705.1 Candidatus Cloacimonadota bacterium
CGATGTGAATGTCACTGGCCTTGTATCTGATGCCATCCTGCATGATCCGGTTGACCAGATGGATGATCGAGGCTTTCTGGGCCTCGCTCTCCTCGGCGATGTCATGGACCCCCTCCTTCCGCTCCACACCCTGCAGCTTCAGCGAGAAGGTCCTGAGTTCCCGAATTCCCTCTGGCCTGACGACCTCGATCTTCTCTGTGTCCGCCGTGGCGCTGTAGTACTTGTCGATGGCCGCCATGATCTCGTCCTTCGTCGAGACCAGGGGCTTGATGTCGCAGCCCGTGGTGTACTTCACGTTCTCCATCACGAAGCTGTCCAGGGGATCCAGCATGGCCACCGTCAAGCTGTTCTTCACCTTCATGAGCGGGAAGATCTGGTACTTCCGGGCGATGTCCTCGGGGATCATCCGGACGATGGCGGAGTCCACCACGTAGTTGGCCAGATTGGCGTGAGGAAAACCGAGCTTCGCCTCCAGGAATGTGAGGAGTTGTTGTTCCGAGAGGAACCCGAGCTTCAGCAACGTGAAGCCCAGGGTGTCCCCCGTCTTCCTGTGCTTCTTCAGGGCCGTGTCGAGCTGTTCCCGCGTGACATATCCGGCCTCGATCAGCGAGAGGCCGAGCAGCTTTCTCTCTTCTCTACTCATGATGGCGACCGGCTCCCTTCCGGCAGGCCGATCCTAGCAGATCAGTGACGAAAACCGGCAGGTTGATGTCCCGGCCGGGAGAGTTCGCCCGTTACCTCGTTTCCTTCCGGAAACTACCATCAGAATGGCGGATCTTCTATGGACTCCAGCTCATCGGCTTCGCCCTCGGACTCCTTCTCCTCCGCCTCCAGCTCTGCCTCCAGCAAGTCCCGATAACGGTCCACCATGCCCATGAAGCGGCTCATGCCAGGCGTCAGCCGTTTCCGATCCAGGTCGGGACGGCTTTTGAGGACGGGCTGCTCCCCCGCCGCATCCCGCTGCCGGGCCGATCGGACCCGGGCAGAGGCGCTGACCCTCTCGTCCTCCCGATCCGCAATGCTATGCCGAAGCCTGGGCGACTCGACTCCCCGCCGCCGTCTGCGCTCCTCCAGGATCCGGATGGCTGTCTGCAGCTCCTCCTGTGCGTCCTTGACTCCCTCGTCGCCATCCTCTCGGATCTCCTCTCGCAGATCGTCCAGGTCAACCAGGTAGCGGCTCCGGTCGTCTCCCCGGAGAGTGCTGGCGGCAGCCGAACGGCTTCGTCGCTCCCGGCCTCCAGCCCTGGCACGCTCGGCCTTCTTGTGGACCTCCCTGATGATCTGGGTGGCGGACTCCATGGAAACAGGGCCGTCGTCTCGGTCCAGACCCTCGCCGGCCCGGATCTCCGCCACGGGCTCCTGGGCCACTTCGTCACCTGGTGCCCTGCCGCAGAACCCGCAGGTCCGGACTCGGCGGCGGAAGACTCTGCAATAGGGACACCTGGCGGGGTCGTACCGGAACTCCCTGTCAGCTGACTCGGTGGTCACCTTCTGGGGTGCCGCCGCAGCCTGACTCTCGCGAACCCAGTTGGATACGGTACGGGTGGTTTCGAGCATGACCGCCCCGCTGGTGGAGGTCGCTCCCCCGGCCGATCGAGGCCTGGGTCGCTGGATGTAGAGTTCCATACCCTCGCCCGGGTTGGTCCAGCCCGTGCCGGAGGCAGTCTCGCCGGCTAGAAGGCGTGCCTTCCTGCGCTTGACGGGACGGGGCGTCTGGGTCCCCAGATCGGTCTGGGCATCCAGATCGGCGATGGTTATCAGGCCGCCCATGAAGAGGAGGGCCAGCAGCAAGACTGCCCACCGCCTCGGGCGCCACGGGACGGCGCGATCGATCAGGCGCCCCGAGGGTCTCGTCGAATCGGTACGGGCGTCTTCCTCGGCAGCGAGTGGATTCAAATGGGACTCCTTGTTCCGCCCGGCCACTCGGGAACATCGGGCTACAGGCGAGCCGGAGCGGAATCAGACGAATCCCCAGCGTAACGAAGCCAATCCGGGCCATTCAAGCAATTCATGGGAGATGAGAGCCGGATTTGTCGGCACCTGGGCCCCAATCTCCTGCCATTTCTCTCCCCTCCGGACTGCCAATTGTTCGCTTCCAGAGTTGATTTTTGCCGGATCTGCGACCGCCTGCCAGAGGAGGAGAATCAGTCCGTCTCCATCACCGGAATGACCGCCAGATGACGATAAGTGGAGGGACGGCAGGTCGATTGCCCTGCCTTCATGACCCGATCAGCGCCATGGGTCCGGCCAGAGCTGGCCATCTGAGACACAGCTCACCGAAACCCAGTTATGAAAGGAATCCGGAGGAGAATGACCGCTTCGACATCTTCAAGATATCGGGGATGGACCGTGGCAGCAGGCCTGGTCCTCTGCATCAGTTCCCTCCATACCTCAGAGGCGGGTTCCCTCATGGGCTCCCGTGTCATGCAGGGTGCCGTGCCCTACCGGCGAGATGTGAAACCCCTGGATAGCTCGAGCCTCCGGGAGCCGGTCTCGAAGGCGGAGAACCCAGAGGCCGTCGGGAGCTTTGTCAACACGCCGCGACCGATGAGACGGGTCCTGCGTCCCGACCGGCAGCTGCCTGGATCGGCCCGTAGCGCCCTCGACATCGCTCGGATGGCCGACCAGATAGCCAAACAGAAGGCCCAGATCTCCAGTGAGGTCACCCGGCAACGAGCCCGGATCGCCGCAGGCCTCTCCCCCCGTATGTCCGGCAATTCAGCTCAGGAAGCCCATCGAGCCAAACTGGAACGAGCAGGCGCCCGCTTCGCCGCAAGCAAGGCCCGTCACGATGCAGCCCGGATGGCCCTGGAGCGGCTGGACAGCGCCGACCATCTCGATTCTCCCCCTGCCAGGGCACGGACAAAGCGCGCCAGCCCGGAGGCCCTCAGCAAGGCGACCCGGGCTCTGACGAATCTGGGTGCTCCCCCGGCACCGGACCTCTCGGGCAAGGCTCAGGTCGAGCAGTACGAGTCCTCGGACTCCCGGCTTCCCGTGACCCCTCGTCCTCAGCTACCCATCATGAGGTATGTCACCACTCGAGGCGACCAGAGGGCACACCCGCCAATCCGGCAGATGAACACCACCCGCCGCCGGCATCCCCTCGCGGGGCTGCAGTTCGCCCAAGCACCGGCGACACCGAACATGCCTCCTCTGCCCAACCTCACGGGCCAGCCTGTGGTGGCCCAGACCGCCCCGCTCAGGACTCCCGGAGCAGCGGCGGCCAAGCCGGAGGCGGAGACCACGAGCCCCGTCGACCTGGACCAGATGATCCACCTGGATCTGAAGGACACGGACATCAAGCAGTTCGTGAAGATCCTGAGTGAGCAGACCAAGACCAACTGGCTGTACAACCCCAACGCCCTGGGTGGGAAGATCAACATGCTCGGACCCCAGGAGATGAGTCTCCGGGAGGCCCAGTACCTCCTGAAGTCCGTCCTGGAGTTCCAGGGATTCACCATCGAGCGCCTAGGTTCCCTGCGACGGGTCATTCCTCGAGGCGAGGGCAAGTGGCGAAATACGGAGATGAACTTCGGCCCCTACAAGCGCCCTCGCGGATCCGCCCTCAAGGAGGACCGGTTGATCACTCAGCTGGTGCGGTTGAAGTACCGGAACGTCAATGACATTCGAGGCATCCTGGTCAACTTCGCCAAGGACGCCACGGCGATCATCCCCTACTTGCCGACCAACAGCCTCTTCATCACCGACAACGGGACTTACATCCACCGGCTGATGAAGATCATCAAAGAGCTGGACACGCCGCTGGCCACAAAGCAGCTGGCCATCATCGATCTGAGGTACAGCTTCGCCAAGAGCATCGTCGCTCCCCTGACTCAGATCCTGGGCGGCTCGACTCCGGGAACGACCACCGAGGGCGCTCCTCAGGAAGGCGTTCCTCCTCCCCCGCCTCCGGGACCCGGTGGCGTGCCTCCAGCTAGTTCGAAGCCGATCATCATCCCCGATGACGCCGACAATCGTCTCTTCGTCATCGCTTTCCCCAGCGACCTGGACTACATCCGGGAGATCGTGGCCGAGCTCGACCGGGACCCGGGACACCTGCCCGAGATCCGGGTCATTCCCCTCAAGTACTCCAGCCCGGACAGCGTAAAACCCCTGGTGGAGGCGGCATTCAAGTCCGACCCGGGCCTGGCGGCGAGTATCAAGAACTTCACCATCATCGCCGACAAGCGGACCGGCTCCGTGCTGGTCACGACCTACTCACCGAAGATGATCGATCAGGTCGTGAGCCTGATACGGACTCTCGACGTCCCGGTCGTCACAGCCGGCACCGCCATCCGGGTTTACCGGCTGGAGTTCGCCGAGGCCGCCAAGATTGCCGAGGTGCTGACCGGTCTGACCGAGGGTGACGAGGACCTGGCGGGCGCCGCTCCGGCGAGCTCGATTTCCAGCGGCGTGGCCCGTATTCTTGGCCAGACCGTGACGTCCTCAGCGGTGGAGACGAAGGCGAAGAAGGCCTCGATCATCGCGGACGAGTCGACGAATGCCCTGGTCATCATCAGCACCCGGGAGAAGTTCAACCAGATCATCTCGGTCATCAAGGAGCTCGATGTGGTCCGGCCCCAGGTGCTCGTTGAGGTCCTGATCGCCCGGATCGACGTGGACCGGGCCCGTCACCTGGGTCTCGACTTCAACGCCGTCAACGCTGGCGGCAGCTCGGCCCGGCCATTCGCCATCGGCTCCACGGGTAACCTGGCTCAGCTCTTCGGTGCCGGCGGGGCACGGCCAGGCCTGAACCTGGGTCTTCTCGACAAGGGCGACTTCGACATCGGCGCCGCCGCGTCAGGAGACATCTCCCAGCTGTCCAAGATCGGTGTTCTGATCAACATCTTGCAGAACGAGAACCGGGCCAACATCCTGTCGGCTCCGAAGCTGCTGACCGCCGACAACGAGGAAGCGAAGATCACCGTCGGTTCCCAGGTCCGGATTCCCCAGGGCTCGACACTGAATGCGATCAACACGATCACTAACTTCGTGACGGAGGACCTGGGCATCATTCTGGAGCTGACGCCGAGGATCACCAAGAACGACTTCGTGACCATGAAGATCAAGACCCAGATCAAGAACCTGATCCCCGGTCAGGACGTGGCCGGCATCCCGGTCATCTCCAACAGTGACATCGAGACCAACGTCACCGTCGAGAACCGAGCCACCATCGTGATGGGAGGCCTGATTCAGGAGGAGGAGCGGGAAATCGTCAACAAGCTGCCTCTTCTGGGCGACATTCCCCTTCTGGGAAAACTCTTCCGGGACACCAACATGGTGAAGGTCAAGCGGAACCTTTTGATCTTCATGACCCCTCATATCATCAGGACTTCGACGGCAGCTCAGGCAGCGACAAAGCGAGTCTCTCCGGTGCTGAAGCACGTGGGCATCAAGGACGCGGCCAGGATCGGCAATCGAGCCGACGCGGCAACGATGCTCCGAGTGATGAACGAGGCGAACTGAGGCAGAGGTTGCGACGCGGTGTTAGATTGAGTCTGGCCGGGAGCCAATTCATGCAGGACGGGAGCCCATTCCAAAAGATCGATAACAGCCACGGTCAGGAGGCAAGATGACCCAGTTTCTGGGTAACGTCCTCCTGAAGCGGGGGCTGCTGGAGGAACCGGATCTGGCGGAAGCCGAGAGCCTGGTTCAGGCAACTCCGGGAACGCTTCTGCAAGACGTCTTGGTCGAGAAGGAGCTGCTGACGGATCTGGAGATCGTCCGGGCCCTGGGGGAGGAGCTCGGTCTCGAGACCTGTGAGGAGATATCTCAGGAGGATCTGGACGGGGAGATGCTCGGCAAGATCCCCCTCGACTTCCTGAAGCGCCACCTGTTGCTGCCACTGAAGCCCGGGGAATCGGGCGTCGTCCCGGTGGCCATGGCGGACCCCCTGTCGGTCTATCCCCTGGATGATGTCCGGAGGATTCTGGACCGGGAGCTGAAGGTGGTCATCGCCTCGGCCCGGACGGTCTCAGGGGCCATCGCCGCCTTCTTCGAGGCCCAGAAAGACCTGACGGAGAAGGCCATCGACGAGATCCACGGTGATGACACCCAGTACTCCATCGAAGAGGTCGAGGGCAGCGAGGACCTGCTGGACATCGCCCGCAAGGCACCGATCATCAAGCTGGTCAACTCCCTCATCTACGAGGCTGTGAAGGCCCGGGCAAGCGACATCCACATCGAGCCCTACGAGAAGGTGATCAAGCTCCGGTACCGCATCGATGGCATTCTTTATGATGCCCCGTCACCGCCAAGGCACGTGCAGTCCGCCCTGATCAGCCGGATCAAGATCCTCTCGAACCTGAACATCGCCGAGTCCCGGATGCCCCAGGATGGCCGCATGAACATCACAGCCGGCAGTCGCCGGCTCGATATCCGCGTCTCCGTCCTGCCCACGGCGTTCGGCGAGCGGGTCGTCATGCGGCTCCTCGAGAAGAGCGAGGCTGTTCTGGCCCTGACGGACCTGGGTTTCCTGCCCGAGATGCTCGTCAGGTTCGAGGAGCTGGTGAAGCAGCCCCATGGCATCGTCCTGGTCACGGGCCCAACGGGTAGCGGCAAGAGCACGACCCTCTATTCGGCCTTGACGACGATCCGGTCGACGACTCAGAACATCATCACCGTCGAGGACCCCATCGAGAACCAGATCCGGGACATCAGCCAGATCCAGGTGAAACCGAAGATCGGTTTCACCTTCGCCGAGGGGCTCCGGTCCATTCTTCGGCAGGACCCGGACGTGATCATGGTGGGAGAGATTCGAGACCACGAGACCGCCGAGATCGCGGTCCAGGCCTCTCTGACGGGCCATCTGGTCTTCTCCACCCTGCACACCAACGACAGCGCCGGAACCGTAACACGCCTGATGGACATGGGGGTGGAGCCGTTCCTCATAGCCAGCTCGGTCATCGGCGTCCTGGCCCAGCGGCTGGTGCGAGTACTCTGTGAGGAGTGCCGCATCGCCATCCCCGTGGCGCCGGAGTTGCGGAAAGCCTACGGCATCACCGGCGACGCCATTTATCAGGCCGGCGGCTGCGATGCTTGCAGGGACACGGGTTACTCCGGCAGGAAAGGCATCTTCGAGTTGCTGATCGTGGACAATCGAATCCAGGATCTCATCGCAGGTCAGAGACCGGCTGGAGAGATCAAGACCGCCGCCATTGACGGCGGAATGGCCACTTTGAGGATCGACGGCATCCGAAAGGTCGAGTCAGGGATGACGACCCTGGAGGAGGTGGCCCGTGTCACTCAAGGCTGACCCAGGCGGTCCGGACTCTCCGGGCCCCTACGAC
>JAJFLN010000363.1 GCA_021772705.1 Candidatus Cloacimonadota bacterium
TTTTCCCGCACACTTCAGATGTTGGAAAACCGTGCAAGATCCTGCCTGCATCGGTAACCTGGACAAGTTGGGGCACGTCACAAGTGTGCGGAAATCATGGCACAATCTGATCGGTGCCCTGTCGACGATGACTCGTATCAGTCGGCTGACCTCCACTCCAGTCGCATCTCCGGAGGAGTCGAACTCGATCGCCCGGGACGGAAATGGAGAGCAGCTGCAGGTCCGGTTGACCCGACAGGGGCGCAGCCCATCCGAGGAGCAACAGGATCAGGCAACTCAGCCGCCGCCACATATGCCCTACGCGGCGGCGAATCACTTCAGCTCCTTCGACGAGCTGATTCACGGCTCCCAGAGGTACATAAACCGAGGTGTCCTCAGGCCGGATTGGAGCTGATTCAACAGCAAAAGTTCTGCCCTGGAGCCGGCGCCACCGGAGAGGAAGTCCTGAATATTGAAGGACCGGCGATACTTGACCACCTTGGGCTCCTTCTTCAATTCCGCCAGGTCGTAGAGGGCCTTCAGTGCATCCTTCCTATATCCGATCCCATCGATCAGACCGGACTTCTTTGCCTCTTCGGCGGTGTAGACCCGGCCGTCAGCGAGGCGGAGGACCTTCTTCCTCTTCATCTTTCGGCCCTTGACGATGACGTCGATGAAGTGGTCGTACATCTGGTCTATCAGATCGATCATGACCTTGCGCTCCGCCTCCGTCATCTGCCGGGTCGATGAGAGCATGTCCTTGAAGGGTGTCCGGGTCGACTTGAGAGTCACGTCCTCCAGACCTATCTTCTCGAAGAGGCCCTCGACGTTGACGGACTTCACGATGACGCCGATGCTGCCGGTGATGGTGGTCGGGTGGGCGTAGATCTTGTCGGCCCCAGCGGCGATGAAGTAGCCGCCGGAGGCTGCCACGTCCTCCATGAGGACGACGACCTTCTTGCCCTTCTTCCGTAAATCCAGTACAGCCTCGTGAAGGATGTCGCTGGCCGTGATGCCGCCTCCCGGGCTGTCGATCTCGAGCAGTACACCCGCCAGGTTTTTGTCCTTGCCTGCGTGTTCGAGCTGCTGCCTCAATCGCTCCACCATGTCGACGGCCCCGGCCATGGGCATCTTCTGGGAGAGGATCACTCCCTTGATGTTCAGGATGGCGACCTTCTTCTTCGCCAGGGGGTCACCGCCGTAGACCTTCTCCTTCACGGCCTTGCCATCGCCGTTCCCTTTGAAGAGATCCATGAGGCTCTGGGCGGGAACCTGTCCTGGAAGCAGAAGCTGGAACATGACTCCCAGCATCACTGCCGATGACCCGAGACCGCGACCCAACATGAAACTCCTCCCTTGGGCTGGGCCTGGTCCCCAGCAGCATGCCTTGTGATGGATTTCCGGACATCGCCCTTCGAGAGGCGGCCCCAGCGGCCGATTGATCTTCGAGAAAGGGCATGTCAGATCAAGAGAATACCACGCACTCCGCCATCGACGAATTGAGCCGGCGGCTCGAGGAGCTTCGACTTCGTATCGTCGAGCTCTCCCGGAGTCTCGTCACAGGGCAGAAGCGGGCCTACCTGCGGCTCAAGTTCGAACGCCGCATCTTCCGGGAGACGGAACAGAGGCTCCGTGCCCTCGAGAAGAAGCGGCGTCGATTGGCCTGGGCCTAAGGACCCGCGCTAGAATCCGAGGCTGCGGCCCAGGAGCCGGAAGTTGCCGATTCGAAGCTCCGTGCGGGCGTTCCTGAGAGTGGACCAGTCCGACAAGGACTCGCTGGTGGTCAGCCACTTCATGGCGTTGACTGCCATCCGGGGGTGGTCCATTCCGGGCTCGTCCCAGTTGTTGTGGAGCCGATCGCCGGGAGCTCCGGTGCCATCATCGAAGGGTGAGGAATCTCCCAGTGCGACGATCCGGCCGCCGCTGGCGATGTCATTGGCTGCCAGATAAGCCTTGCCCTTGTACTGGCCGCCGAAGGAGATGATTGCTTCCGCGGAAGGTGCCGTCAGACCGATGGAGCAACCGCCCCAGGTGCCGGCCCGGCCCACGCCTTCGGCCATGGGATGGTTCGAGTAGGTTCCGCTCACCGGCGCCTGGTTGATCCAGGTTTCCTCACAGCGCAGACCTAGTTCGGGAAGGAACTGATTGAAGATCGCCACGGAGTCGAATCCATCTCGGTTTCGGTCCGAGTTGGAGTGATCGGCGATGGCGAAGAGCCCGCCTCCGGACAGGACGAAGGTCTTCAGCGCCTGCTGCTCCTCCTGGGAGTAAGGCCGGTTCGGCTCGGGCAGCACGACGGCGGCGTACCGGCGCAGCTTCGCCAGAGTGATGGCCTCACGGCGACTCGTGCCCTCCACGTCGAACCCGGCGCCCTTCAGGGCGTCAGCAAAGTCGGAGTAGCCACCGCCGATGACCCAGTCAGCGTTCCCCGCCGTCTGAGCATGGCTCGCGTCAAAGAGAACCGGAGTTCCAGCCGATGCGCCCCCACCGGTGATCAGCCCGAAGGCCAGTACGAACATGAGGGACAGCGCGTGCGTTGAATGGGACACAGCCGATTCTCCTTCCTAGATATTGGTTTGCGATCGTGAATCATGCCCCGGAAGGGAGCCGGACATTATGGAGCGCGGCAATTGAAGTGTCAATCCCCAGAAACCCGGGTTTTTTCCTAGGGCTCGCCCTCGGGGCGCTGGTAATACTCCAGCAGCCACTCGGTCAGATCGCTAGGCAGACCCTCCAGCAGGTTGTTCAGATCCACGTCGTGAAGCTGGAGGTTGGGCAGCTGCGCCGGAAGCTCGCTGGCCTTCAGGCGATCATAGCCCTGGCCCGCCACCTCCAGGACGTACTTGCCTGGAGCCCGGTAGAGTTCCCGCCCCGTACCCTGCCGCTCGTCGATTCCGGCACGGACCTCCACGGTGCGCCAGAGTCCGTTCCGGATGGCCACGGGACTGCGGTAGGTCAGGATGACCTGACTCTTCAGGTTGGAGGCGATCTGCAGGTAGATTCGTTGCAGATCCCGAGGCTTGGGAGCAAAGAACGCCCGACCTCCGGTCTGGCTGGCAATCCTGGTCAGCTCGTCCTTCAGCACCCGGCCACCAAGACCGATGGTGTAGATCGGAACGGCGTCGGCCCGGGCCTTCTCCAGGACCTGAGCCAGACTCCTGCGGGACAGGAGCGCCGTGCCGTCCCGGTTCTGATCCTGTCCATCGGTCAGCACCAGCAGGACCCGCCGGCCGGGCAAACCCTGCAGGTCCATGAGCCCGCGCCACATGGCGTCGTACAGGGCCGTGGCCCCGTATGCAACCAGCCTCTGAAGCCGAGCCAGCAGGATACTCTTGTCACGAGTCCGGGCCGAGAGAATCCGGGGATCGTCGGCGAAGGCGATCACCTCTGCTTGGTCCTCGCCGTCGAGCTGCCGGATGAAGAGTCCCGCCGCTCGCTTCACGGACTCGATGGCGGAAGTCATGGAACCGCTGGAGTCGACGCAGATCACCGCCACTACAGGGGTCCTGTCCACGACAACTTCCTCGATCTCCGCCCGGACGCCCGATTCGAAAGCCCGGAAGTTCCTCCGTTCCAGCCCCTTCAGAGCCCGGCCCGTCGGGTCCAGCAACGACAGTCCGACCTGAACGCGGGGAAAGGCATCAATGTCGATCCGGTGGATCTCGACACCCAAGTCATTGGGGCCCGCCATCAGGGGAACAGGGGCAAGGAGCAGAAGAAGTGCCGGCAGCCAGACTCTCACGAGACGGCAGTATAACTCTTCTAACCTAGTTTCCGTCCCGAAACTAACTCTTCCCGCCTAAGGCCAATGCCGGTGAGATAAGACGGATTTTGTTGTCGTGGGGCTCTGCCCTGAGGCATCCATGCATCGTTGAGAAGAGCCTTGAATAAAGGAACAGGCACCTGCAAGCTGGTCGTGTTCAAGCGGCCAGGAGGTGCCTGTGAAG
>JAJFLN010000364.1 GCA_021772705.1 Candidatus Cloacimonadota bacterium
TCAGCCCATAGGTGGTCTTGTCTCCTTCACTGGTGCCGTGGGCACGGAGGTCGAACAGCAGGCAAGCATATCCGGCCCGAGTCAAGAACCGGGCTCGAGGATACATGTCCCGCCGATTGGCTGCGACTCCATGGCAGAGGATGATCCCACCTTCCGGTTCCCGATCCGGAGGCATGTACCAGCCATCCAGATTCAAGCCATCATCGGTTCGAATCCTCAAATCCAGGTACCGGTGCCCTTCCATTCCCGGATTCCCCAGGATCGGCCTCCTGGCGCGGTGGAGGTTCTTGTACGCCGCCAGAGCAGGAACGACGACGACCAGGATCAGGCAGGTGAAGAGGGCCAATCGAAGGCCCCGCACCAGCCGGGTCGTCGGGGAGTCACGTTGTCTGTTTGCCATGAGAAGCAGGTTCGATCGAGGAGGTATCCCCACATTCCAGCAGCGGGAAACTGAAGCCCAGCATACCAGCCGCCGCCGGGAATCACGGGGCATTTGAGGATCCGGGTGCCGGCCAGCACCGGGCTGGGCGGCCACTTGTGCTAGACTCGACCCGTCACGGGACAAGTTGCCTGTCCCTCACCTCAAACCAACCGGGTTCCCTGAGGGGGCTGCTAAGAATGCCGAAGACCGTCTCGATACTTGCGTCGTTCTTGCTTCTGGTGGGCGTCGAGTGCGTCTTCGCCCAGACCATCACCATTGATGACTTCGATTCCCAGTGCGAGCTGGTGGGAGTCTGGGCCGACAACAAGACCAACGGATTCTCCGCCGGTGGGACGTTCAAGAACGGCTACCACTACACGAGCGTGGTGGACCCGTTCAAGAAGACCGGCAGAGAACAGGCGATCTATACGCCCAACTTGCCGAAGGCCGGAAACTACCGGGTCGAGGTGACTTACCGGGCCACGAGCAATCGGTCGAAGCAGGTGACCTACGAGGTCCGATTCGCCGGAGGGCGGAAGCGAAGGACCGTGGATCAGTCCCGTGGAGACGGAGTGGCCACCGCCAAGCTGGGGACATTCCCATTCAAGGCGGGCACGGGCGGCAGTGTGGTCTTGACTGGCGACGGTGGGGGCTCGGCCTCCGCCGACGCCGCCCGGTTCGTGTTTGCCGGTGAAGCGGGAGACTTGCCTCCCGACGGGCTCGATGACGTCCTGGACGGCGTTGGCGGCGGAGGCGGAGGCGGCGCTGGGGGCAATCGCCTGGACAGTTCCAATCCCGGCTCGTTGACCTACACATTTCCGGCGGATGGCATGGCCCGGATCGCGGCCAAGCTGTCCACCTACGGTCCCGCCAGAATCGAGGTCATCCTGAAGACCGCCGCTGGCGAAGAGAGCGAACTCATGTCCTGGTCGAGACAGGATGACATGGATCCCAGCCCGCTGCTGTTCAAAGGCCAGCCCGTGGAGGAGTCCATGCAGGAAGTGAAACCCGGGGATTTCTCGCCAGTCAAGGTGTCCCGTAGCATCGAGGGCAAGAAGGGCGACCAGCTGATACTCACTCTCGATGGAAACTTCGGGGATGCGAATCCCATGCTGTCAGTCAAGGGTCCCGCCGGGGATGATGCGAACCCTGGAGCACCAGGAACGGGAACCACAACGGGCAGCGCCGGCGGCGGGGAAACTTCCACCGGCACGGCCTCGGGAGACGACCCGGCAGACGCCAGCAATTGAACCGGGGTCTGCTCAGCCCTTGAGAACTCCGGTTCAGACTGACCGATCCGGCTTTCTGCTTCCCGGTGCTCTGATCCTGCTGAGCATTCTGCTCTTGATGGCGTCGACACGCCTGTTCGTCTCCCGGCGTCAGCTCGACACGGTCGTGCGCCTCACGGACCGGGAGCGGGCCTACCAGATCGCCACCAGCGGACTGGAAGCTGCCAAGGGACAGATGGATCAGTTCATCAGGTTCTTGAACGATCCGGACCCGGCCACCTTTCCGAAGGTCGCCAATGCCCCCTCGGATCTGCAGCCACTGGTCACGCTGCTCCTGGACAGCGAGGGGTTTCCACGACCCGCAGGTGCCCGAGGCAATCCCAGCCCGCCACTCCAGTCCTTTGTTCAGGAGTTGCCCGATGTGGAAGAGCTGGAGCTGGACCTGGAGCTTGGGGAAGGCAAGACGTTGTTCGATTCCGCAGCCTCGTCCTCGATTCCGGCGGATCCACGAGAAGCCTCCTTCCTGCTGACCCTGCGTGCCACAGCGGTGGTCGGCAAGTCGACGGCACGGGTCGTGGCATTCAAGGAAGCGAGGGTGGTGAACATCACGCCGCCGGTGCTGGGAAAGTTCGTCCTGTTCCTGCGACGCAAGGGTGGCCTCGACGTGGACAGCCTGGCAGACGCCCTCAACAGGGATGACATCGATTCCCTGCCCTGTGTGATTCGAGGCGGCTCGTCGGCGGCCGCCCGTTCTCTCACGGTGGATGAAGCTTCGGACCTGATCGATTCCCAGGGCTGGATCTACCTGGGAGGCTCGGGCGACTGGGAGCTGGGAGCCTCGATCGCCGGAGGCTCGGCGGCCTTCGCCGATGGGCTGCTGGCAGAAGGACAGTACGAGTACCCCCTGGAACCAGGCAGCCCGCTGGCCGGGTCGGGAGTCCTGGTCTACTATGCGGAACAGAAGCCGCTGTACCGGGAACTGGGAGGGCCGGCCCAATCGGAGGCCCTGTCCCTGGTCGATCCTGCCGAGTACAGCCGTTCCTCACTCCTGAACCTATTCGGCAGCGCGGAGTCCCCCTCACCCACTCTGGTCTGCGGCAACGTGATCCGTCGCTGGGCTCTGATTCAGGGGCTCCGGAATAGCTCCAGTGACTCCTATTCCCCTCTTCCCTATCTCGATTCGGTTCGATTTGGTTCCAGTGACTGGCCCGGCGGAGCCCGGCCGGGGACCATCGCCCGGATCAGGCAGCAGTTCGGTGAGGACTTCGAGCAGTACAGGAGACGGATGAGCGACGTTGTGCGGCAGCCCTACAATGCCGCCAATCTCCAGGTCATCGATCTGGGCAGTGATGACCTCTCGAGCATCCTCGTCCTGGAACCGGGTCAATTGCCACCCGGTGCACCGGCCCAGCCGGTCTCGAGCCGCCTGTCCGTCGACGGTATTCCGGCCAGTCCAGGTTCGCTTGCCTGGGGAAATCGCTACACGCTGCGAGACGATACGGGAGAGACCGTCTTCGACGGAGGCAGTCTGGATGTGCTGGAAGATCTGAGCTTCCTGTCCCAGAAGTCAGGCCTGGAGGCTGACAGCGAGGAGGGCCTGCTGGAGGCTCTGTTAGACGAGACATCGGGCCAGCTGGTCCTGGCCGGGGCAGTCTCTGTCGATGGCGATCTGACCTTTTCGAGTCCCGCGGTCGTGGCTGCCGGAGGTGGAGGTCTGATGCTGGCAACGGGTGACATCGTCATCAAGAGCGGCATCACCGCCACGGATGGGGAGCCCCTCACCCTGGTTTCCCTGTCCGGCGATATCCGGATAGAGACGAGTCAACCCGTGGAGGCGGCTCTGATTGCCCTTGCGGGCCAGATACGACTGGGCAAGGCTTTCGACATCAGGGGCCTCGTCTCGGCCGGCGAGCTCTCGGTCGAGCTGACTCGGGATCCCGTGACTCGGTCCATCGCCTACAACGGCGCCTTCGATCCGACGAACAGCGATCAGTATCGCCGGAACTACCGGCTGCAGACGGAGAAGGGGTGGCGCACCTTTGTACCGTGAACGAGGCTACACGTTGATCGAGGTTCTGGTGGCGGCGGGACTTCTTTCCCTGGCGATCGTCTCGTGGGTGGCGCTGCAAATCTCCTCTCGTTCCACCGAGAACGTGCAGGACCAGCGGCAAGAGTACTACCGGCAAGTGGCCCGGTTAGAGGACCGGGTCAAGCGGGACATCCGGTCCTGTCTCCAGGGACGTGAAGAGGCACCGGGCACCTTCGTCCTCGACGTTCTCTGGGCCCTGGGCGACGAAGAACCCCAGATCGGTCAAGTGACCTACCGCAGGGAGGAGGAAGGGCGTATCATTCTCAGGGACATGAACGGCGCGACCGAGACCTTCGACTTCCGGCCCTGGCTGGAAGACAGGCGATTCGTCTTCGAACTGAAGTTTGAATAGCGAGACTGCGAGAGGCCCATGACTTCATCGAGATCCACCTCTGTGACCGTATCATTCCTCCTTCTTCTGGCGTTCGGCGGCTCGCCGGCCCAGCAGGTTTCTGTTGAACTCGGAGCCGAGGGGGAGACCCTGAGACAGAAGATCGATGCCCCGAATCTGCAGAAAACTCCGGGGATGAAGCCGCGATGGAAGCCTCTGTCGACCGGAGTCTCGCTGCCGACCATCCCGGTCCAAGACAGCGGGGCTCCCGCAGCGTCAACGGACTTTCCCCAGCAGTTCCCGGCGGTGACGCAGCCCGCCGATCAGGTCGCTCCGACTCCCGCCACGGGACCTGCGGGGCTCGAGGGTCTCGTTCCCGCGCCGGGCGGTGGGGGAGCCGCCGGAGGTTCAGGACTTCCTGAGATCGCGACCATCAGCGGCAACGGCGGTGGGACCTGGGACGCAACGAGCGATGGCTCTGTGGTGATCGAGCCCTCCCTGTTCACCTACGACGGCGCCAAGCTGACGGTGCGGCTCTTCGATGCAGGCGGCAACGAGGTCACCTTCGGAGGCGCGCCGTTGATGGAGTGGAGTCGCAGGAATGACAAGGACAGCTCCCCCCTCCAATTTCGAGGCAACGTGGAAGGGGGTTCGATGGTGGAGCAGTCTCCAGGAGACTTCTCCCCCAGAGAAGGCATTCGATACACCCTGGACGTCACTGCGGGCCAGAGAATCAGCGTCGAGGTTTCCGGTCAGCCCTTGCGAGAGACAACGGTCCGGCTCCGGAGCGATGCCCTGCAATAGTCGAAGTTTCGGACGAATCAGAAGACTCGATACAGGGTGTAGCTGACAGGCTGCCCGGAGATGCTGCTCTCCCACTCGATGGTGACGGTGGCCACGCAGAGAACTTGGCCCGCTGGGTCGGGCGGAAGCTTCTCCAGCCCCAGTGTGCGGCGATAGCCATCCGGCGGCGCATCGATTCCCAGATCAGCCAGCGACATGGGTCCCGTGAAGGTGCTGTCCTCGGCGCCGTTTGCCTCCTGCACGTCCGGCTTCCGCAGAGCTGAGATGGATGTCACGTAGGAGCTGGCCAGACTCATGGCCGTCAGCCGGTCTCTTCCAGATACAGAGACCTTCTTGCTGGTCACCAGCAGCTCCACGAGTGGCACGGCGATGAGACCCAGAATCACCATGCAGATGAGGATCTCGACGAGTGTGACACCGCGCCGCCCTTCGGGAATCAAGTGCCCCTCCCCACAGGAACCGCGAGACCCTTCAGCTCTGAGCCCAGACCGAACTTCTCCTGGAGTGACAGCAGCGGAAGCCCCTCTTCATCCCTGACCACAAGGTCGCAGACGGCAGTGCTTCGGGAGTCCCTTCGGAGCTCGATGGAGACCCGGATCGACTTCTGGGACATCCGATTGAAGGCATAGGCCTGAGCCTTGCCGTCGCGACCGATGCGCAGCCACCCGTCCTCATTCTCGAGATACAGGACTTCGCCGGACACGGGCTTGCCGCCGGGGTCGAGGAAGTTCACATCGAGACCGAATCCCTCTGGCAGGATGCGCAAGGCCTGGGCAGAGCGGACATCCCGCTTGATGAAACCGAGCATTCTGGAAGCTGCGTACCGAACGTCATCGATCTCCCGGACCTTTCCCTCCGTCCCAAGGACGAACCTCCAGAGCAAGGAGAGAAACCCCAGGACCACGATGGCAACCAGAAAGGTGACCATGAGCTCCACGAGTGAGAACCCGGTCCGGGCCCGAACTGGTTGCCGTCCGGAAACCCCCAACCCGTTCGGCCCGAGCCATCTGTCGAGGGCCAGTGTTGGAGCAGCAGAGGCCCCTCTCCTGAGCTTGCCGAAGGGTCGGGGCGAACGGGTTTTCGGATGGGAACGAACTGACGATACGCCAGGGAGTCTCATGAACTCTCACTCTAGCAGAGCAAGAGAGACTAGGAGATCAGTCCCTGGAAGTGAGGCTCAGTAGAGCCGGAGCTTCACCGCACCTGCAGCATCCATGATCTCCATGACGCTGCGATTCCGACGGGTCTTTCCCTTGCCCATGTCGAAGTCGAGGCTCTCGACGCATTCGTTTGCCTTCCCGTGGATGGTGCAGGGCTTGGGCCGGAGGCGTCCTGGGCCGTTGATGTATCTCATCTCCCGTTTCTTGGCCCGTTTTTCGTTCCGGGTGTTGTCGCCCACGATCTTGGTCAGGGGATCTTTGACCCTCCCTCGCATGATCCGGTAGTGCAGAATCCGATTCTCCTTGGCCCGCGCCTTCCGCTTCTTCTCGACCATTGTGTAGTCGTACAGGTGAGAGAACTCATGGGCCAGGAGCTGCCGGAACCTGGGCAGGTCCAGAGTGAGGCTGACGTGACAGAAGATATCGCCCCACCAGTAATAGATGGGGGTGTCCTCTTCCTGGTTCCAGACGTGGATCCGGTACCCCTGCTTGGAGTGCAGGAAGTCGATGGGACCCATGGGCGTGTACTCGCTTTGAGATGCGTACTGCTCCGCCACATCCTTGACGATCAGCTCGACCTCCGCCCGGGTGCTCTGGGATACCCTCGCATCGGGCCAGTAGAGGACGGCCACCTTTGCCTGAATGGGTGCCGACATTGCCAGCACGGCGATGGCGCACAGCAGTGCCCGCCTCATGGATGAATCTCCCGGACAACGAGCCCGAACCGTCGTCCATAAGTCTCGGTCTTGTCGTGGGCCCGGTCCTCGGCTTTGAAGCGCAACCTTTTCATGACTTTCATTCGCTGATCGAACCCCTTCTGCGCCACCCGAGCGTCGCCAGACTCGCTGGAGAACATGTATTCCATCATCATTTCCGACAAAGCGCAGAAGTCGTAGAGGTGACAGAACTCGTGGAACAAGGTAAGTCTCAGCTGCTCCAGATTCGCTAGCTGGGACTGGTTGATGTAGATGGTTCCAGTCAGGTGCAGGCCCCGTTCCCTGTTGGGACCGAACTCCCGGACCTGAACCAGAACGCCCCGGTTGTGGTTTCGGAAGTCGTATCCTCCCAGGTCGGCGAATTCGCCCTCCTGGAACTCATCAGCGATCTCGAGAACCAGGGCCTCGACCCGCTGTCGAGTCTGGCGGGAGATGGAGAGAGTGGCCTCGGACCAGTCGAAGTCGATCCTGGCATGGCCGATGCCTGGCGTCAGCCACATGAACAACGCGACAGCCAGACAGGCCGCGCGCAATGAACCGGAAACCCACTGCATCGATTCTCCTCTCCGAAACGGCAACAAGAGCCCCTGATATGACAATCACGGGATGGACTCCCGGTATCGAATCATGGGATTAAGACAGAACCGGAAGGATGACAACGGAAAACCGACTCAGCAGCTGGGCTTCCTGGAACTGACGAGAGAGTTCAGGCTCCCGGGCATCACCTTCGAGGGAGGACAGGGAGTGCTGTACCAGCTGCTCCTGGAGCCTCGATCTCAAGCGAGGAAGGACAGCAACAGCACATAGAAGGTCGCCATCACGAGCAGACTGCAGGCAAATGGAAAGGCAGTCTTCACGAAGGTCCCGAAGCTCATGGGCAGGCCATTCTTGTGGATGATCGTGACGGCCACCACGGTGGAGGCTGAACCGATGGGGGTCAGATTCCCGCCGAGGTTGGCGCCGAAGATGACCGCCCACCAGAGTGGGGAAGAGGAGGGTGTTCCCCCTCCAGAAGCGGCCAGGATCTTGGCCAGCACCGCAGCCAGGGGAATGTTGTCCGTGACGGAGCTGGCAATGGCGGAGGACCAGAGGAGACAGGCGGCACCGATCTTGGGCCCCAGTGCGATGAGCTTCTCGATCCCGGTCCCCATCATCATCAGGACCTGTGCGTGCTCCATGACATTGATCACGATGAAGAGGGTGGCGAAGAAGGCCAGGAGGTCCCAGTCCAGGGCGGCGTAGAAGCGGTCCACCTCGTGTTTGTGGAACAGGAGCATCACGCCGGCGAAGAAGAGCGCCACGAACCCCATCCCGAGGTCATTGATGTGTGCCGGCAAGACGGAAGTGGAGGCGATGGCCACGATGAACAGGACCAGCGCCACGGCGCTGATATTGAACATCCGGTTGGACTCGATTCCATCGTTCTCGTCAAAGCTCTGTACGAGTTCGCGGGCCTCGGATCGCTCCTCGTCGGTTTTCAGGCCCTGAATTTGGAAGATACGCATTCCGAGCCAGAGCGTGAAAGCCGACGCCAGGACGACGTACCAGATCGATACGGTCAGGAACTTCATGAACGAGATACCGGCTTTGGTTCCAACGATGATGTTGGGAACCGAACTGATGAGTGTCAGCAGGCCTCCAACATTGGTCAGCAGACCCTCGACCATGAGAAATCCCAGCAACATCTTGTCCTGACCGAGCTTTCTCAACGAAACAGCCGTCAGAGAGCCAACGATGATCATGGCCGTCACGTTGTTCAAGACCGCCGAGAAGATGACGGTCATGCTGCCGTAGTAGAGCAACAGCTTGACCGGGTCCCCGCCGCTGAGCTTGGTCAGCTTGACGGCGATCCAGGAGAAGATGCCGGACCGGCTCGTAACATCCACGAAGAGGCTCGCCCCCAGGATGATGGCTATCACGCTCCAGTCGATGGCGGGAATATAGACTGGCAGTTCGATCTTCTCCGACGTGGCCAGATGAGTCGGATCCGAGACATAGACTCCTTCGAAGGGCAGGATCTCGAAGTAGGCGCCCAGGATCAGAGCCAGGATCGCGAAGGTGCCCGTGATGATCGACTTCTTGGCGTGAATCTTCTCCTCCAGGGCGAGGCAGGTGATCATTGCCGCGAGCAAACCTGCGAAAAGCAGGGTCAGCGACCCGGAGACGTGATGTTCAGAACCAGTCATTGCACTCCCCTCCCCGGCCCGGGCACGGCAGCCGCTCGACGGAAGCATTCCAGGTTCGGTCGGCGCGGCGCGGATTCGCCCAGGAGAGTCCTCATATCAACAGAAGCGGCCGACGCTTGAACTCGATGGCCAGGGAGTAGGTTCGAGGGTCCATTGCGAGCTGATCCGGTGCACAGGTCTCCATCACCAGCAAATTGACTTTGTGCTGCTCCAGCAGTCGCCGGTAGTCATCGACGGTGTGCCCAAGCTCCACGACGGCCTCCAGCTCAACATCGACACCACCCAGAGCTTGTAGAACTTCGATGCAGGAAGCGATGAAGTCTCTCGGTTCCTTGAGAAGCTGATCCAGAATGACCTTCCTGGCATTTTCGGTCTCAATGGATGGGATCTTCTCGATGACATTCATGTAGCGCTCGAAGACGCGCCCCTGCTCGATGTGCGAGAGGATACACTTGCCTCCCGGGGCAGTGAAGTGAACGGCGAAGTTGACGATCCTGCTATCTCCCGCCATGTGGTCCGTGACCGCCAGGACCTGGGAAGTCCTGCCCAGAATGGCCTTCTCTTCGGGAAGATCGGGCCTGGGGAGGAGCAGCACGGGATAGGGTGTCGCCTGGGTCATCTCATCGACGTAGATCCCCAAACTGTGCTGAGGCCGATAGCCGTCCTCGAAGAGATTCCGATGGGTGACGACCAGGTCCGGAGCTGCCTGCCCCAGTCTCTCCAGGAACTCGGCCACGGTGCGAAAACTCTCGGGACCCATGAGAGCGAACTCCTCTGGAGCATCTCCCTCCAGTCCATCGAGGACCTGGCGGGCGCGCTCCTCGGCGGTCTGATGATGCTCGGCGGTCTGATCCGTCACGATGAGCGCCTTCGCCAGTTCGATCCGGCCTGGCTCGAATCGAGGTTTGTCGGCGCTCCGGAAGATCGACTCGAAGGCATCCAGCTTGTTGGTGTCCATGGTGAAGAGTGACCGTGTGGAAGGTCAGGTAGAAGATAGCGGATTTACGCTGATTGCAGCAACGGGAACCTGCGGGAGCGGGTGCATGTCCCGCAGGGGTCCCCCTGTTGGGTCAGCATCAGGCCGCCGTCCTACGGGAGATCCGGTCGCGGTAGGGACACACGACTGGACCCGAATTCGCCGTCGGCTGCCAGGCAGCACGGATACCTCAGGAATTCGGGTCCAGTCGTGTGTCCCCTGATCTCCCAACCACCAGGTGATAGCCGTTTGACTTGTACTTGCTTCCGGGCTATCATCTCGGGCCATGTCTTCGCGCTCAGGGAACGGGTTCTCCGGCTCTCGGAGTATCTGCCCCGATACCCCGGAGGATTCAGTGGACCCGGCTGGAGGCGGGGGCACCGAGGGGATGGTGAATCCCGAGGGCCTGGACGGTTACACCCTCCACGAAGAGGTGGGCCGGGGCGGCATGGGGATCGTGTTCCGGGGTACCGAGAAGGGGACGGGAAGGCCAGTGGCGGCGAAACGACTCCATCTCGGCCGAGCCGCGGACCTGACTGCTTTGAAGCGGTTCGAACGGGAAGCGGAGATCCTGTCTTCACTGACCCATCCCGGGATCGTCGGCTTTCTGGACCACATCGAGCTGCCGGAGGTGCAGTGGCTCATCATGGAGTGGATCGACGGGGAGTCTCTCGACGTTCCCATGCGCCGCGGCCCCCTGCCTCTGGAGCGAGCTTGCGAGGTCCTGTTCTGCCTGCTCGATGCCCTGGCCCATGCCCATGGCCGAGGCGTGGTCCATCGGGACGTGAAGCCCCAGAATGTACTGCTCGGCTGGGACGGAGCAGTGAAGCTGACCGACTTCGGGCTGGCCGTCCTGTGGGACCAGAGAACGCTCGACAGCCGCCGGCTCACCACCGGAGCGGTCCGTCTGGGCACCTTGGAGTACATGGCTCCGGAGCAGAGAAGAGATGCTACCCGTGTTGACTCCCGGGCCGATGTCTACTCTGCCAGCGTGGTCTGTTACGAGCTGGTGACAGGTCAGATTCCGGTGGGCAACTTCCCCTCCCCCAGCGATAGCAACCCAGGACTGCCCACGTGGTTCGACCAGGCCTTGATGCGAGGGCTGGAATCCTCTGCCGATCGTCGCCAGGCCTCGGCCCAGGAACTCAGGACTGAGCTAGCAGCGGCGATGCCTCAGGAGTTCCGGGATGGGCTGAGTCTGGCAAACTCTGACGACAGGAGGAGCCGGCAGATCCTGGCGCGGGGCAACCAGAATTCGAAACATCAGGACATGGTCCTCGTCCCCGGAGGGCCGGTCATCCTGGGTGGCCCGGGATTCGAGCCGGAGCATCGAGTGACCCTGCGGCCATTCTGGATCGACTGTTTTCCCGTGACCAACTCTCAGTATCAGCGATTCGTCGAATCCACGGGTCACCCCGAGCCACGATACTGGCTCGATGCCAGCCGCCAGCAAGTTCCCATCGACCCGGAGTATCCCGTGGTTGGCGTGAACTGGCACGACGCCCTGGCCTTCGCCAGCTGGGCGGGCAAGAGACTTCCGTCGGAAGCAGAGTGGGAGAAGGCCGCCCGGGGAAGCGAGGGCCGCCTCTATCCCTGGGGGAGCGAGTCGAAGCCGGAGCGATGCAACTGCCAGGGGATCGGGCCGCGGCAGATCACTCCCCGTGGCGCCTATCCTGCGGGGGCAACACCGGAAGGCGTAGAGGATTTGCTGGGCAACGTGGCCGAGTGGACCGGATCCCTGGATCTGGGCTTACCCTACCAGCCCGGTCAGGGCCGAGAAGATCCCGCAGGCCGGGGAAAGCGAATTCTACGCGGAGGCTCGTGGTACAGCCGGTTCGAGGAGCTATACTCCTGGGCCCGGCAGGGAGAGATTCCGACTACCCGGATGCCAAACATCGGTTTCCGCTGCGCCAGCGACGCCGACGAGGAGGATTGAGCTTCATGTTGAGGAACACGCTCCTCTACCTGTCAGAGATGAAACGTATTCAGGGCTGGATCATGGGCAATCCCCTGTCCCGCCGCGCCGCGCTCCGCTTCGTGGCAGGAGAGACCCGGCAGGAGGCACTCGAGGCGGCCCGGGCCCTGAACAACAAGGGAATCGAAGCGAGCATCGATTTCCTGGGAGAGAATGTCTCTCAGGAGAGCGAGGCCCGGCAGGCCCTCGAGGAGTACCTGGCCGTGCTGGACGGCATCGAGCGAGAGAAGGTCCGCTCCCATGTCTCCATCAAGCTGACGGCCCTGGGCCTGGACATCTCGGGAGATCTCTGCCGAGAGCATGTCACCCAGATCTGCAGGCGGGCCAAGGAGATCGGGACCTTCGTCCGGATCGACATGGAGGGGTCGGCTTACACCGAAGCCACCCTGGGGCTCTATAAGAAGGTCCTTGGAGAGTTCGACAATGTAGGTCTTGCCATCCAGGCCTACCTGTATCGAACAGAGAAGGACATCGAGGGGCTCGTGAAAGAGGGAGGGAAGTTCCGGCTCTGCAAGGGCGCCTACAAGGAGCCGGGCGAGATCGCTCATCAGGAGAAGCGGGACGTGGACAGCAGCTATGTATCGAGCATGAAGTTCCTGCTTTCCAGCGGCACCTATCACGGCCTGGCAACTCACGATCCGGAGATCATCCAGAAAGCAAAGGACTACGCCCAGGAGAACGAGATCGGCCGGGACGCTTTCGAGTTCCAGATGCTCTACGGCATTCAGCGCGACACGCAGGAGGCCGTGGCCCGGGACTACAACATGCGCGTTTACATCCCTTACGGCACCAACTGGTACCCCTACCTGATGCGCCGCCTGGCCGAGAGGCCGGCGAACCTCTGGTTCGTCCTGAAGAACCTGATGCGATGAGCAGGCTACTCGCCAGAGATTGTCATCTCGGAGATCTTGAAGGTCGGGGAGCCGCTTCCGGCCCAGAACCGCAGGTCATCGGCGACCTCCTCGATTCCCATCAACATCGCCTGGACAGTGGAGGCGATGGTGACTCTCTCGACGGGATGAGTTATCTGGCCGTTCTCGATCCAGAGACCGCTGGCACCGATGGAGTAGTGCCCGCTGGCTATGTTGAGGCCCATTCCCATGAGGTTCGTCACCAGCAGGCCGGACTTGACCGACCCCAGGATCTCCTCCCGGCTCGACTTGCCCGGCGCCAGGTAGAGGTTATGGGCGCCCAGGGCTCCCTCTCGTTCATAGCTGCCACGCTGGACGTTACCCGTGGGCAACGCTCCGAGCTTGAGAGCGCTGTGAAGGTTGTGCAAGTAGGTGGTCAGTACCCCGTCGGAGACGATGTTCTTGTTTTCTGTACGGATGCCCTCGCCGTCGACGATGCTGTTGGCGTAGCCCCCCTCACGATCGCACTCGTCCACGATGCTCACGTGGGCCGGAGCAATACTCTCGCCGACCTTGCCGGCAAGGAAGGTCTCGTTCAGGGCCACCCTCTCGCCGTTCACGGCGGCTATGAGATAGCCGAGAAACCGCAAACCGATCCGGTTGTCAAAGACCACGGGAGCTTTCTGGCTCTTGACCGGACGAGCTCCGAGTTTCCGGAGGGCATGACGGGCGGCCTCCTCTCCCACCTCCTCCGGTGAGATCTTGGAGAAGTAGCGGACGGCCTGATACTGAGCGCCAACCTGCCTCTCGTCGCCGTCCATGGCGAGCACAGAGAGGGAGAGGCCGCAGTGGGTCTTCTTCTCCCGGCTCACGAGGCCCCTGGAGTTGACGTGAATCTTCTCGAAGGTTCCGTCCCAGTAGTCGGCCTCTTCCGTGTTCTTGACCCTCGGGTCCCTGTCATAGGCTGCGCCCTCGAGACGGAGGAGCAGGTCGATCTTGGTCTGAAGGTCCTGTCGGGCCAGGTCGGTATCGAAGACGGTCAACTCCGAGGTTCCTACAGCCTCCTCACAGAGTCGATTGGACTCCTCCTCGCAGGTCTCGGCAGCGTAGTCGAGGGCCCGGCGAGCCATGACCTTCAGGTCTCTGGCGGTCAGGCCCGTTCCGGTGACGTAGGCCTTTCTACGGTCCTTGAAGACCTTGAGCCCCAGACCGGTGACTCCAGCTCGCTCGACCTTTTCGATCTCCTTCATTCGAGCCGTGAGACTGAGGTAGTCCTCGACGGTCAGGTAAGCCTCAGCCTCGTCGGCTCCGGCGTCCATGGCTGCCTTGACGGCAAGATGAGCAATCTCGGTGTAGTCCATGGGCTTATCCCTTCGTGCCGCCAACGGTCATGGAGCTGATCAGCAGGTGGGGCTGCCCCAGCCCGACGGGAACGTACTGACCGTTCTTGCCGCAGCCTCCGAAGGAGAGCTCGAAGTCATCGGCGACCATGGTGATCTTGCCGAGTACATCGGCTCCATCACCGATCAGGGTGGCTCCCTTGACGGGGGCGGTGATCTTCCCATCCTCCACGAGATAGCCCTCCGAGACGCTGAAGACGAACTGCCCGTTGGTGATGTCGACCTGTCCGCCGGTGAAGTCGGCTGCGTAGAAGCCTCGCTTGACGGTGCGGACCAGATCTTCGAAGGAGTGTGGGCCGTTCCGCATGATCGTGTTGGTCATACGAGGCATGGGCACGCAGCGATAGTTCTCTCGCCGCGAGTTTCCCCAGCCGTCCTTGCCCATCAATCCCGCGTTGTACCGGTCGTACATGTAACTGGTCAGGACACCGTTGCGGACCAGCTCGGTCTCCCGGGTCTCGCCGCACTCGTCATCGACGTTCAAGCTGCCCCAGTGGTTCGGAATCATGGCCGTATCGTGGATGGAGACGATGTCGGAGGCGACACGCTTGCCGAGCATCTCGGAGAACTTGCTCGTCCCCTTCCGGTTGAAGTCAGCCTCGATACCGTGGCCGATAGCCTCGTGGAGCAGCACGGCACCCCAGCCGTTGGTCAAGATGACCGGCAGCTGTCCCGAGGGAGCCGGTCCGGCTGTGAGCATCTTCACGGCCTGGGCCGCGGCCCGCTCCCCCACGGACTCCGGGGAGATCTCGCTGAAGAGCTCGAAGCCCTTCATCCCGCCAATCCTGCCGGAACCGCTCTGGCGATCGGATCCCAAAGCGGCGACAGCGGAGCAGAAGAGGCTGGTCCGCACCCGCTCATCTTCGGCGAGCTTGCCGTCCGAGGTAGCCAGGAGCAATCTCTGCACTACGTCCCGGTACATCACGGAGACTTCCTTGATGCTGGAGTGATGAGCCCGAGCCGCCTCGTCGGTCCTGAGCAGGACATCAACCTTTGCGGAGCTGGCAGCCTGATCGGGATACTGGGCGACCGGGGAGAGCGCGTGAAGCTTGGCGTTAGCCAGCTCCACCGTCACTGACCGGACTTCACCCTTGGCGATTCGGCCTGCGGTGCGGGCGGCTTCGAGGAGGGACTCCTGGCTGACGTCGGCGGTGTGGGCGTATCCCACGACCTTGCCGGAGATGACCCGGATTCCAACTCCTCGCTGGACGTTGTACTGGATATCCCGGATCTTCCTGTCTCGCCGGGTGAGGGCGGTGACCACCGTGTCCTCGGCATACAGATCGGCGAAGTCCCCGCCCCGCTCGAGGCCGGCTTCGAGAATCCGGGCGACGGATTCCCGGGAGAGTAGTCCGTTCTCGGACTGCCAGAAAGGGGGTTCCGTCGCGGTGGAGATTGGCTCTTGCATCAATCACGGCTCCTGAGCTCGGGAGGTCCCTTCCGCTGGTCGGCGGTCCGGTCCACGGCACGGCTCCTCTGAGGTTGAAGGTCGACGGGTGGAAGGGGATCATCCGATATCTAGACAGGGAATTCCACAATTATCTGGACAGCTTCAGTCCCGACGCTTGTAGACTTGGAATTCCCATGTTCGTTTGCACCAAATGCGGCGCCGAGAACTACCCTGGAATCTCGTACTTCGAGCGTGCCAAGGAACCGAACCGAATCTGGATCACCTGTCACGACTGCGGCACATTCGGCGTGCACCCCTATGAGGGCGCCCAGAGTCTGGATCTGAAGTCCCTCAAGACCCAGGGCTTGGGCGTGGTGGACACCCTGCGGTTCGGGGTCGAGAAATCGCTGGATGCTTTCCGTGGATTCGTGGTGAGGCCCATTCCCGAGGGCGAGACCGACCGGTTCTACGTGGAGCTCATCGCCAAGCTGGCCAACACGAAGCTCAACGAGAAGCAGGCCCAGGAAGCCTGGCTGGAGATCCTGGACCACAAGTGGTATCTGAGCGAGAAGGCCGAGCGAGACGTTGGCATTCAAGTGTCGGCCCTGGATTTCTTCAAGAACATCTGGCCGAGCCGGGACGAGCGGAAGAAGCCAGCCGGCGAGTAGAGCTTCTCCCGGGGGCGAGGCCGGCTACCTGGGTCTCGGTACAAGGAGAACCGGGACCTGGACATCGCCGTTCTGGTCCAAGCTGACCCGGCGAATTGTCCCCTGGCCATCGACGAAGTAAAGATACCCACCGTCGACGGTTAGAAGATCGCCGAAGGCGTCGGGAACGCCGCTGGTCACCTTCGAGGCAACCCCTCCAGCTTTCAGATTGCCAACATCGATGGTCTTTGGCCCCGAATAGACGGCCATGGCTAGGATGGCAAAGAGAGCAATTCCCAGGATGTCGACCAAAGTGTGACGGCCCATGTGCACCTCCATCGCACAAAATGAAAGGATTCTGAAGACATCTTGTCAGAGCGGAAAGAGATTCGCAACGTTCGTTCCGGAAGAGCATCCAACAGAGGGGCGGTGTCATGAATGCAGAGCACAAACACAGGAATTCACCCGGTTGGAGGGAATGAAGCCATGATCTCAGCTGTCCCCCGAAGCGGGAGCACGGTTGTCAGCGAACTTCTGAGGCCTTCTGTCGTGGCTCTGAGTATGGTGGCCGTCATGATCGGAGGCTGTGGCGGAGACTCCGGCGTCGGCAGTGGACGGATCCAGGGCAAGGTTCTGGCCGTGCAGTCAGGATTCTCATCGGCGAGTCCCGTGTCGGGGGTGGCCATCACGGCCCAGAGACTGGAAGGCACACCCATCCTCCGGACCAGCGTGAGCAACAACTTCGGTAACTACCAGTTCGACAAGTTACCTGGGGGCGCCTATGAGTTGGTCTTCGCTGGCAGTGGATTCACCAGCGCCAACGGCAGTCAACCCGTGAGGGTCTTCGTCGAGCCCGATCGGGTGTCTCAGGTGCCCGACGTCCTGGTGACGCCGGGAATCACCCAGGGGTCTTCAGTGGTCATCGTCTCCGTGGTGGATGCCGTGACAGGCCAGCCGGTGAACGGAGCCACCGTGACAGTGGGTACGGCCAGCACGACGGCGGGGTCCAACGGCACCTACTCTCTGTTCGTTCCCGTCACGCCGGGCATCCAGGGGCAGCCTGCCGCTCAGCGTGTCCTGGTCAACGATTCGGCCCATCTGGCAGGCAGTGAGCAGCCCAGCACAATCATTCCCATCGCCAACCAGACCGTGGCCATCACGGTGAGAGTCTCTCCGTCCCAGTCTGTGGTTCAAGGCGTCGTCCGGGCATCGGCGTTCGACGGTCTCTACCGCCAGAACGGGACCTATTCCCGGCTCAGCATCACCAGCGACTCGATCGATCCGGGATTCCTGAATCCGATCATTGATGGCGGAACGGGACAGTTCAGCGTTCGGGTCCCGAGCAGCTCTGCGGCCTCATCGACCCGGTTCAGCCTGATCTTCAGCGGCCAGGGGTTCTTCGTGAAGGTCCTATCGAATCTCATCGCCCCCACGACGGGGGCAACGTCAAATCTGTCCAGCGACGTCATCCTGGAGCCGACGACGGTCACCCTGGAAGGCAATGTCATCACCAGC
>JAJFLN010000365.1 GCA_021772705.1 Candidatus Cloacimonadota bacterium
AGCCGCCCGTCGACCGCAATGCTTCCCGACCCGTCGGACCTCAGGCCCGCAAGACACTGAAGTGTCAGCGACTTCCCGGCGCCCGACGGCCCGAAGAGGGCGAGGCATTCCGCTTCACCCGAGAGGCCGGCCTCCAGGGAGAATCCCGGCAGCCGGAGGGTGATCCGCAGACGGAGGTTCATTGACGGCTCCCGGAGCTTCGAGCTCCGAAGACCTCCACCAAGGCCAGCACGACGGTGGAGACGAACAACAGCAGCAGGGCCAAGGCCAGGGCGGCTCCCAGGTCTGACTCCAGGGCTGTGTAGATCGCCAGCGGCATCGTCCGCGTCCGGCCCTGGAAATTGCCGGCGAACATGATGGTGGCGCCGAACTCACCCAGGGATCGCGCCCAGGCCATCACGGCTCCTCCAAGCAGCGACGGCGCCGCCAGGGGAACGGTCACCCTGCGAAACACCCCCCAGCTCGACTCCCCGAGAGTGGCGGCCACCTGTTCCAGCTCGGGCTCGATCTCCTCGAAGCCCGCCCGGGCCGCACGGATGTAGAAGGGAGCCGAGACAAAGCACTGGGCCAGTACGACTGCCGCGGAGGTGAAGGCCAGGGAGACACCGGTGACCTCCAGCAGAGGTCCCAGGATGCCCTTCCGTCCGAAGGTCATCAGCAAGGCCAGACCCGCCACGGCCGGCGGCAGGACCATGGGGAGGGCCACGACGGTCTCCAGGATCTTCCTTCCCCGGAACCGGTATCGGGCCAGCAGGAATGCCACCGGTGTGCCGAAGGCCAGAACCAGGAGGAGACTGAGAGTTGAAGTGGTCAGGCTCAACACCAGGGCCCTTCGGACCAGGAGGGAGGACAGGGCCTCTCCACCCAGGGAGGGCGCCGCGCCACGCCAGACCAGCGAGAAGAGCGGGAGCAGAAGGAGGGCCAGGGGCAGGATGCTCAACAGGAAGAGCGGCCAGGGAACCGGCGACAGCTGCCACCGCCGGTGACTGGAAGGAGCCATCATGTCCTCAGCCTCCCGCTCGACCGGGAATCCGGGCCAGCACATCGCCGATCTGGCTCAGGTCGTAACCCGGCAGGGCCGCGAGCTCGTCCTTGAGAGCGCGGCTCTGGAGCAGGTCCAGCATCAGGTCCACCGCCGGGTTGTCCAGGAGGTCCTCCGGGATGGTGAAGTCGAAACTCGATTCCGCAAGGGGAACGAAGTCGAGGCCGCATGCCGATGCCACAGCCCGGATTCCGATGCCCACGTCGGCGCCGCTGCCGGCGATGGTGCGAGCCACCGCCAGATGGCTGGCCACGATCCGATCGTGGCCCGGCACGGACCGGACCGGGATTCCCTCGTCGGCCAGCAGCCGATCCAGGAACTCCCTGGCTCCAGCACCCTTCTCCCGGTTGATCAGCCGCAACCCGGGCCGGGTCAAGTCCTGGGCGCCACGGAGAGACAGGGGATTGCCTGGGGAAACCATCAGACCCTGCTCCCAACGAGCATAACCGACCAGCACTCCCCCGGTCCGGCTCAGGGTCCGGGCAGCGAAGGTCCGGTTGTATTCGCCCGTGGACGGGTCCCGGACATGAGAACCGGCCACGTGGGCAGCGCCTGTCTTGACGGCCGACAGGGCAGCCTGGCTCGGCGCCGAGAGCCAGTGCAGCCGCAATGCAGGGTTCCGCCGCTCCAGATGGGCAGCCAGTATCGCCAGGCTGGGATCGCACCCCAGGAGAAGGGCCAGATTGTCGAAGGTACCCGCCTCGGCCAGCAGACGGGCACTCCTCTTCTGCCTCCCGGTCCCGGCCTCCTGGAGCAGCCCGTCGGCGCTGCAGAATCCCTCCTGCAGAGCATGGCTTCCCACAAGAGGGTGGGCCACGAGCTTGCCCCGAACCCGGGCCGCCACGATGCGTGCTCCCGCCGGAGCCTCCTTTCCATGTACCCGGACAGGACAGGAGGGCTCCTCATCGTGAAGGCGAAACAACTCCTCCACACGGCAGCCCAGTACCCGGGCCAACCTCAGGGCGACCGCCGTGCCCGGAATGTACTGCTCGCTTTCCAGGGCGCTCACGGCTTGCCGGGTCAGGCCCGCTCGCCGGGACAGCTCCTGCTGCGAGAACCCGGCGCTCAGCCGAACGGCCTTCAGCCGGCTCTCGAGTCTCTCTCGCTTCACCACCTGATACCCCTCACTTCTCACCCACCGGAGGTCACCGGCACGTCACCCGGATCGATCGAGGCCGTGGCCGGCGGTGTCCACACCGTGCCTCTCCAGCACCGCCCGTCCCGTGTCGGACAAGATCAAGTCGCGAAACTGGCCCGCCAGTTCCCGATGGGCCGCGCTCTTCAGGACGGCCACGTGATAGAAGACGACCGGACCGCGGCCCGGAGTGAGCCGGACCTCTCGCAGGTCCTTCCGGCTCCTGAGGTCCGAGAAGTAGACGAACCCGGCATCCACTTCCCCCAGGGTCACCCGGGCCAGAACCTGCTTCACGTTCGTCTCCTCCGAGACCACGTTACGGAGGACTTGATCCCCGTAGCCCGCTCCGAAGGAGTCGGGACTCGATAACTCATCAATCAGCTGCCAGGCACAGCGACCCACTGGCACTTCCCGGTGGGCCAGAGAGAGCTTCAACCCCGGTCGAGCCAGGTCCCTAACCGAGTGAATCCGCCCGGGGTTGGCCCCGGGTGTCACCAGAGCCAGGCGATTCGATGCGAAGGGCTCCTGCTCCTGGGCCAGGCCGGCGCCGAGCACCTTCTTCATCTCCCGCTCGTTGGCGGAAGCGAACAGATCCGCCCGGGCGCCATGCACCAGCTGAAGCCGGAGGCCGCTGGAACCGCCGAAGTTGAAGACCACCCTCACTCCCGGCGATTGGGCCTCGAACAGCTCACCCATCTCGGTGAAGGACTCCGTCAGTGAAGCCGCAGCGTAAACGACCAGCTCCCGGTGGGCCGGAACATCTCCGAAACCGAAAGCCAGCCAGGGGCCGGCGCCGATCAGAAGCCCGAGCAAGAGCTTGCGAATGGTCATGGATATGACAGTACCGTGGAGGGGGAGGCACGGCAAGGATATCGGGCGAAATAGCGGATATTTTTGCGTACGGGGCGGGGGGGGACGTCCTCCATCCGGCGGACCCGCCTCAGCCGGAATGACCTCTGGCCCTATGGCTCTTGGTCCAGCGCACGCAGGACGGCGGCCATGTCCTCCGGCCTCTCCTCCCGGTCCTGCCGGCACATGCTTTTCACCAGACGACGCAGCTTCCATGACGCACTGGCGGCGCCCCCGACCTCATCGATGACGCGCCCCAGGGAGTAGACGTCTACCCGGACGTCCACATGTCCTCCACGAAGCTGTTCCGGGGCCGAATAGGTGGCTGTCCCCACCCTTCGCCCCTCCTGCGTCAATTGGGCACCGTCCTCGACACGGGCCACACCAAAGTCGACGATGACCAGCCCTCCGTCGGCTCGCAACATCAGGTTGGCAGGCTTGACGTCCCGATGAATGACGCCCGCGTCATGGGCGCACTGCAGCCCCTCCGCCGCCTGTCGCAGCAGGGCCCGGCATTCCGACTCCGATGCCTGCCACCCCGTGGCGAGACGAGCGGCCAGAGTCTCCCCCTCCACCAGGTCCATGGAGTAGCTGCAGATCTTGCCAAAACTGGCTCCCCGGATACGAACGATCGCAGGATGCCGGAGAGACTCCAGGACCTCCACCTCCCGCCTGAATCGAGCCAGTGCTTCACCGGAGGCCAGTAACCGGGGGTCCAGCACCTTGACAGCCACGTCCTCGCTGGCGCCGTGCTCCCTGCAGCGAAACAGAAGACCTGCACCGCCTCCGCCCAGGGGCTTCACCGAGGCATAGGTCGCTTCCAGCGCCGCCAGGAGCTGTTCGGGCCCCAGCAACGTGGCCGCCTCCACCAGGCGGCGATCCAGGTCCAGGAACCGGGCTCCGCCGTCGCGGTAGTTCACGTCGTGCCTGTAGACGAGGCCCATCAGCTCCCGGGCCTTCTCGATCTCCTGGGTCTCCTCGAAGGCACGCCCGAGCCGGTACAGCGTCTCCGTGTCCAGGGTGGAGGTATCCATACCATCCAGCAGCCTGATCGCCGAGGGGGGCTCCCCCTCGAGAAGCAGAACCTGGACGAGCAAGCTGTCCTTCAAGGTACCCGCCGGAAGGGTCTCCATCTCTCGACGGGCGGCGGCGGTGTTCCCGTCATCCAGGAGCTGTCTGACGGCCGCAGTCCGGGCCGCGTCCGTGGGGCCGGGAGTGGGCAGGAACAGGCAGAGCAGTACCGGAAGGCAGGCCACTGCCGCGCCGCCGAGCAGCACTCCCTGGAGGGAGGCCCCGGCCACGAGGATTCCCGTGACACCGAGGAGGAATGCACCGAGAAGGCGGCAACGGGCCCCGGAGAACAGGGCCAGAGCGAGGGTGGAGATACAGGTGACGGCCAGAGCCAGCAGACCGGTTTGCCCAGGTGGGAGCGATCGCCAGAACCCTGTCTGGATCAGGTTGATCACGATGTTGGCGTTGACCTCCACGCCGGGCATGTCTCCCAGGGGTGTCCGCTTCACGTCGCCCAGTTCCCTCGCCCAGGCCCCGACCAGAACGGGACGTCCCGTCAGGGAACCCTCGGGAAGGGGGGCTCTGAGCAGCTGGCTCATCTCGGCTCCCTCCATCGCCCCGGAGCTGACGGAGCCGGCGTACCAGATCCTCCGTATCCCTCCCGGGCTCTCCGTCGTTGGGAGGAGCAGGCGGGCCATGGTCAGGGGAAGTGACGGCAGGATCTCGCCATCGATCTCCCACGTGAGACGGCACTGGCGCAGCAGTCCAGTCTCCTGCGCCTCGCCGGTGACGTTGACGAATCCGGCTCCGATGGCGCCCGATGCCAGCGCCGTCGTGGGGCGTCTCACAGCCACACTGCGCCGGAGGTTCATCTCCTGATCCATCTGCGTCACGGGTTGAAGATGCAGGGCCAGCACACCGGCGCCGGTCTCATCCAGGGCTCGACGGAAGGCCAGGTCGTCACGAGGGTCCGGGGCCGCTCTATCGAGGAGGATGTCGAAAGCCACGGCCGTGGCTCCCGCTGCCTTCAGGCGTCGCAGAAGCTCTCCGTGATGGCGACGAGGGATGGGCCATCCCCCCAGTTCCCGGAGGGTCTCCTCCCCGATGCCGACGATGAACGGGCGCCGGTCCTCCGACACGGCCGGCGGGGCAACCCAGCCTGCCCAATCAGCCAGCAGGGTGTCGAGCTGCTCCGCTGGAGTTCCGGGAGTCAGCGCGGCGCTGCCGAGCCCCACCGCCAGGGCCAGAGCAGCAGGCAGCCTGGTGGCGAGCAGGCCCGGCGGTTTCACGGCTCAGAGACTCGCGCCGAGGCCGACGCTGGAGCTGAAGGCACCGGACTGGGACGAGGAGCCGCTGGTACTGCCTCCAAAAGACGGCAACGTCTCGGGCACGTCGGTGGCGTACTTCACCCTAGCCTCCAGAAGTTGATCCAGGAACTGGAGGAAGCTTCGGGCCGGGAGCATGGGTCCTCCCATGGGGGGATAGGACTCGCCGTGAGAGACCTGGTAGGAGTGATCGAAGGCGAGCAGCTCGATCGGCTTGTTCACCATCCGAAGACTCATGCAGACCACGTTCGATGTCCTGGCCGGGCTCTTGGGAGTTCCTCCTGGAGGCGCATAACTCAGGGTCAATCCGTTGACGCTCCAGACCCCGGATGCCACGTCGGCCCCGATTGGGTAGGACTGGTACTTGGCTTCCAGTTTCCAGTTGTCCGCCGTGGCCAGCCTCTCCAGGATGGCGTCGGCGCCCAGGTTGGAGGCCTGAATCCGGCTCAGCTCCGTCGAGAGGAGCTGGGCTCCTGACAAGATGGCCGGCTTCGAAGGATCGGCGGAGTCGAGCTCGTCGCCCTTCGCCTGGACCGCTCCGGAGGAGGGGTTTAGCTGCCACCACTGGTCGTTCAGTCTCCAGATATCCGCCGCCGGCTTGAGGGGGCCTGACAGGATGGTTCCCCACCACTGCTGCAAGAGCGCCTCTCCGGGGGCGTTCTGGATTCCGGCGACCAGACCCCGGGCGGCGTTCAAGCCCGCCACGGCCGGGTCCGGCCCTGTCTGCGCTCCCAGCAGGCGGATGATCATCAACCTCTGATAGGCGTCCTCGTACTCCTTGAGCCTGGCCAGCAACCCGGGAGGTGTCTCCTTCACGGCGTCGAACTCCTCCACGCCACCCCGCTCCCCCAGGGTTGGATCGTCGAAGAGAGCGAACTTGCCCGGTGCCCCGAACTCCATCAGCGACACCAGCATGTAGGCAGATCGGACCTTGCGGAGATCCGCCGAATCTTCATCGGTCCAGGTTCCATCCCTGGGGAGCTGCGGCAGGCCGGTCAAAGCATCCCAGAAACTGCTGGGCACGGCGGCGACCATGGCTGGGTCAACGAGACGGGAGAGGCTCTCCTTGAGCCGATCCACATCGAGGTTGCTGGCGAAGTGATTGGCAAACTGAATCACCCGGTCGTCCACCAGGGTCCGGATAAAGTCCCGGTCCTCGGGATCGTCGATGTCCAGGTCTCCGTCCGTATCCTTGATCAGCGCCGACGCCCGGGTCCCCAGGGAGGTAAACAGGCGATTCTGGGCATGCTGAAGCGGGTCGGCGGCCCGAACCGAAAGTCCGGCCATGGCCAAAAACAGCACCATCGCCAGCCAGGCGGACCGTCTTCGCAACCCCATCGTCAACTTCATCACCGTAACCGGATGTTCGAGTAGGTGTTCTGGGAGACGCCGTCTCCCAGGTTGATGGAAGTGGTGGTGAAGCCATAGACCTTCTCTTCCGGCTTCAGAGAGATTGCCTGGTAGAGCACGACGCGCTCCTTGGCGAAGGTGCCCCTGGCGAAGAGGTCGATGCGGCGGTAGGTGAACTCGTTGATCCGCTTCTCCTTGTCGTTCTCGAGCTCGGTGGTCAGCTCGTTCATCATGTCCTCGGCCCGGACCCGGTAGTCGCCGCCACCGAAGGCTCCCTCGATGACGTGGGTGTAACCGTATCGGCCCTTGCTCTTCCGGTACCACCGATCCTCGAAGTCGTTCTGGAAGATCAGCGACGTGGCCACGGCCATGGCGGACTCGGCGATGTACCGGGCTCGCTCCCGGTTCTCGGTCTTCCGAACCAGGCGGTACTCGCCCTTGGAGGTGAACAGCAGGGTCCCAGCGAAGATGAAGAAGACGATCAAGGCGAGCATCACGAGCGGTATGGCGATACCTCGACGGTTCACAGCATCATCCTGTTCACGGACATGGTGGCCGTGTAGATCCGGCCCTCCTGCCCCTCTTCACGGGGATGCATCTTCACCGTCAGACCGATCAGTCTCTGGCCCAGCCGGGTGAACCGAAGCCAGGCGACCCGGCCGGCGGAGGGAATGGCATCGGCGGTCTGGCCGTCCCCGTCTCCTACGACCCGGAAGAGCCGATAGGTCTTCTCGTCATCTGCCGCCGGCTCGGCGGCCATCTCGTTGCCCGATGCGTCCCGGAAGGAGTAGGCCACCGGGCGATCCATTTCATCCGAGAGGCGCAGGGCGTAGCTGTGAAAATCGTAGGTCGGTACCGAGACCCGGCTGGCGACCTGCAGATCCCGTGAGATCCGGTTGAAGACGATCCGCATCTCCCGGTACTCGTCGATTCGATCCGTTCGCTTCGCCGCCCCCTTGCTGAAGAAGAGGGTTCCGACGGCATAGACGACGACGATGAGGAAGATCCCCATGGCCACGAGGATCTCGACGAGAGTGAAGCCGCGGCGGACAGGCCTCACGGATTGCCTTCGACGTTGAGGTCGTCGATGGGGACACCACCCCGGCGGAGCTTGCCCTTGAAGTCTTCCCGGTCCAGTCCGAAGACCTTTCCGAACCCCATCGGCTCGACCTTCAGGTCCAGTTTCACCCTGGCGCCCTGTCCCGCCTCGAGAAGCAGGCTGTCCTCATCGGTGCTCACCTCGACGGAGCCCTCCTCGACATGGACCGAGGTCTCGGATGCGACCCGATCATACTCCACTCCAAATACTGTACCACGGACGGCCACGACGGCCTGTGGGGTCTCGACCCGGAAGCCGGTGCCGCCCTTCTTCACCCGCAACCAGACGCCCCCCACATTCAGAGCCAGGGAAGTCCTGAAGACCCGCAGCTCCGCTCCTGGACGAACACGGACCCAGGTCCCGTCGGGGTAGAGCAACTTGCCCTTGAAGGAGTCCGACACGGTCAGCAGGGCTCCCTCGCCGATCTCGACACCGTCCGTTCCGGGCTGGCCCGACACGGTTGCCTCACCGGCAGAGACCTGGAGCCGGACTCCGCTCGGCACCGAGGCGGTCTGAACATCTCTGGAGCCACTGCCTGTCGTGCTCAGGAAGAAAACCGAACCGGCGACGAGGAGGACCGCCGCCAGGGCCGGAATCACCAGGGCTGGGCTGCTGAAGAGCTGTGACAGCCAAGCTGCCAGCCCGCCAGTTCCTGCAGCGGAGGCTGACGCAGTTTTGCCGGCACCTCGAATCCTGGCCATGACCCGGGCCTCGACGCCGCGCGGGGGCTGCACCTCCGGCAGTTGGCCAATCTGCCCCGTGAGAGTCTGGATCCGGCGAACCTCCGCCTCACAGGACAGGCAGTCCTGCAGATGAGCGCCAATCCTGGCCTGGGCGGCGCCAGTCAACTCGCCCTCAACCCAGTCGACCAAGCTATCGCCAATCTCTTTACAAAGGCTCTCTTCCATGACTCTTCACTATCTCCGACACCCCACCACCAGGGGTTGTTAGAAGAATTCTTCCAGATCACTCCGGTTCAGATCCGATAGCAGCTCGTGGAAATCACCATATCGCTCCATCGGATCTCGGGAGAGACAGCGCAGGATCACCCGGCCCAGATCCTCACCGGTCCCCTCCGGGAGGTCCGGAATCACGGAGGACAGGGGGTGGGCGAAGGGCAGCTCCAGGGCGTGCAGCTCGAATGCCATGACCCCGAAGGCGAACACATCGGTGCGGCGATTCGTCTTACCTCCCTGGAACAGCTCGGGAGCCAGATAGCCCAGAGTCCCGATCAACTCCCCATCAGCGGTCAGCTCCGAGGCCCCCGTGACCCGGGCGATGCCGAAGTCGATGAGCTTCACGCTCCCGTCATCGAGGAGGAAGACATTGTCCGATTTCAGATCCCGGTGAAGGACACCCCGGTCGTGACAGTGGGCCATGATCTCCGCCACGGATCGGAGAACCCGCTTCAGATCCACCTCACCCGGAGACTGGCGAACAGCCTCGTGAACGGTCCGGCCCGGCAGGAGCTCCATGGAGAAGTAGAGCAGGTCTTCATGATGAACCGAGAAGATCTGCACCACCCCCGAATCGTTCAGTGACATCAGGGTCTCCACCTCACGCCTGAACCGGCCTCGGGCTCCCGGATCTCCCAGCAGACCGGGGCTCAGTACCTTGATCGCCACCGGCCGGTCCACGAAGGTATCCCGCCCGCGGAGGAGAATCCCCATTCCCCCCTGGCCTAGAAATTCCAGGTCCTTGTATCTCTGCGATATCAACCGCCGGATACCCTCCAGCCCGAGGAGCCCCCGCATGCCTTCCCGCTTCTTCCGCAGGTCCGCGGCGCGCTCCGAGGCCGTCGAGCTTCCACTGGAGCTGGCCACGACAGCCCACTCCAGCAGCCGAAGCGCCTCCTCGTCGTGACCGCGCTCCTCCAGGACGGAGGCGAGCCCGATGGCCGTCTCGGACGGGAACCGGCGCAGATCCGCCTGTCCGATCAGGGCCAGCACGTCCTCCACCCTTCCCAGGTCTGCCAGGGCCTGCGCAGCCGCTGGCGCCTCGTCGGTGGAGTGAAGCTCCGCCACCTCTCGGAATCGCCCCTCCGCCAGCAACCTCTCGAGACGAAGGGCCGGGTCCACCGCCTTCAGCATGGCGCAGGCACACCAGCCGCCGACCAGCGCGAAGGTGCCCACCAGGAAGTTCTCGGTCACGAGCAGCGCCAGGGAAGTGACCCCCAGGCCGGAGGCGATGATCAGGTGCAGCCGAGCGCTGGGGAGGAAGTACCCCGACACCAGAGGCAACAGCAACAGCAGCATCTGCAGCAACCGAGGGAGGGAGGAGAATGAGGCCCCCCGCTCTTCGGAGTCGAGGATGTTGGCCAGGTACTCCAGCTCTGTCAGGGTCCCTGCAGGAGTGGGTATCAGGGCCGAGCCGCCGGTGGTCCGGGACCCGAAGAGGATCCGTCGTTCCCAGATAGCTTCCGGCGGGATTCGACGCCCCCGGAGCTCAGCCAGGTCGTAGGTCAAGAACGCCCCGGAGTCGATCCGCCCCCGCCAGCTCACCCTGACGGGGCCCCCGGGAAGGTCGGGCCGTTCCAGGACTTCGGGAGGTATCTGGCGATAGAGCCCTCCCTCGAACCAGCCTGGCGAAGGGGGAGAAACCCGGCCAGGAACGACGGACCGGGCACCTAGGCGGGCCAGTTCGTGATGGTCTGCCGACGTCAGCCCTTCGGCGAGAATGAGGGTCACCCGACTCGAGGGACCGGAGGAGTCATTCATGATTGAGACCTGATCCAGCAGGAACAGATCGAGACGGTGTCCCGGCAGGGACAGCAGCAGCAATGTGGCCGCGGCCAGACAGAGGGGAACCGCTCCGGCCCGGGGCTTCGCGCCCTCCGAGGTTTTACCGGCGAGCCTCACGGCAGCGGAGGAGTCGGTTCGGCTGACCACTAGATGAAGAAGAAGATGAGTAGCACCAGCAGCAGGGGAACGAGGATTCCCACGGCAGCCAGCATCAGGTTGGTGTCGCCAAACTGGGTTCTCAGCTCCTGGACCAGCGCCCTCGGATCTCGGGGCAGAGACTCTGTGGGGGGCACGTCTTTCCCGGAATTCAGGGTCGCCGCCGGGCCGGCGGGTAGCTCCTCGGCGGCGCCGCTGACGGAGGGCAGCCGCGTCCGCTTCGTGGCGCTCCGCTTGCCGGCCAGCCGGAGCCGTTCCTGGACCTCCTTGAGGGCGGCACCGTATTCGGCAGCCGTGTTATAGCGCTGTTCCGGGTCCTGCTCGACGGACCTCCGGATCACCTCCAGCGCCTCCGGGGAAGAGGACTCGTCACGAGAATCGCCCAGGGATGCTGAGGAGGAAGACAGGAGCATGACCTCCTTTCCCGTCAGGAGTCGGTAGAGCAGTGATCCGAGGAGATAGACGTCGGTCCGGCAGTCGATCTCCTGGCCGCCGATCGACTCCGGGGTGGTCATCAGAGGGGTCAGATGCCCCACGCCTCTGGCTGTCAAATCGGACTTGTGGGCATCCTTCACGACGGTGAACTCGTTCAGGACGGGACGGTGAGCTTCGGCATCATAGAGAACACCCTCCGGAGAAATCCCCCTGTGAATGATGCCGTTGTCGTGCAGATAGGTGAGGGCGGAGGCGAGCTCGATTCCAATGTCCAGGACCTCCTCCAGGGGGAACTTCCGTCCTTGCTGCAGGAAGGCTTGCAGGGTGGAAGCCTCCTTCTTCTCCGTGATGTAGTAGAGCTTTCCATCCGATTGCCCCCAGTCATAGACCTTGATGACATTGGGGTGATCGAGGCGGGCAATGGCCTTGAACTCGCGCTCGAAGCGCTGGGTCTCGGCGGAGCCTTCCTCCACGACCTGATTCAGTAGCCGTAGCTCGACCTTTCTTCCCAGCTCGGGTTGCAGGGCCTCGTAGACATTGATGCGGCTGCCGATGGTCCTGATCTGTTTGATTACCTTGTACTTGTGCAGGGCTGCCTCCGGCTGGTTCAGGCCCCAGTATACGCCCGCCAGGTTCATGCGCCCAGGGGATCTCGCTGTTGCGCTCAACTGACGGCCTACTGTAGGATTCCTCATCCCCATGGACACCAGCGACACACCGGAAGAAGAGCGGGCACACCTTCTGTTCGTCGACGACGACGAGCAACTTCAGACGCTGTACAAAGGGCTATGCCGTCGGTGGAAGTTCGACTGCACCCAGGTTTACGATCCCGTCAAGGCCGTGGAGATGGCCGCTGAGAGCCAGCCGGACCTGATCATCCTGGACCTGAACATGCCTGTGATGGATGGCTTTCAGGTTCTGAAGGCGCTGAAGGAAGACGCCCGGGTTCAGGAGATTCCCGTCATCATGCTCACCGGTGGCGGCGACGAGGTTCCACTCAAGGTCGAAGGCCTCTCCTTGGGTGCCATGGACTATCTCACGAAGCCCATCGATCCGAAGGAGCTGCTGGCCCGGATCAAGAATTACCTGAAAGTTCAAAGCGATGCCCAGAAGCTCGCCGAAGAACGGGGTATCCAGGCCGTGAAGCAGACAGCTGTCTTCCTCAACCACAGCATCAACAACCTGCTGGCAACCATCCAGGTCGCCATGGAGATGTGTGAAGAGGAGGACGTCTCGGAGGACGAGGCGGTACGCAACGAGATCATCGGCGAGAACGTGAAGGCAATCAGTGAGATCGTCCAGCGCCTGAAGAAGATCAAGAAAGTGATGGTCACGACCTACGTCGAGGACGAGACCATGCTCGACTTCGAGCAATCCGTACCAGACGACGGGAAGAAAACTGGAGAAGCGTCGGAGAGCTGATGACTGAAACGGAAAATGAAGCTCGATCCAAGATCTTCTTTGTCGATGACGAAGCGGATCTTCAGATCATCTATGCCGGCCTCTGCAAGCTATGGGGCTACGATTCCTCCGGCACTCAGGACCCCACGAAGGCCATCGACGCCATTCTGGAGTACCAGCCGAACCTGATCTTCCTCGACCTCCTCATGCCTCATCTGAACGGGTTCCAGCTACTGGAAAAGCTGAAGGCGGACAAGCGTGTCGCTCACATCCCGGTGGTCATGCTGACCGGAAAGGCCACGGCAGTACCCGATAAGGTCCAGGGCCTGAGCCGAGGCGCCCTGGACTACCTGCTCAAGCCGATCGATCAGGATGAGATGCTGGCCCGGATACAGACCTACCTGAGAGCCCAGAAGGAAGCCAAGGACGAGTCCCAAAAGCGGGAAATCGACGCCGTCCGAAACACGGCGGTCTTCCTCAACCACAGCATCAACAATCTTCTGATGACCATTCAGTGCGCCGCCGAGCTCGATGCCGATGAGAACGAGGATGACCCGGAGGCCCAGGAACGGCGGCACTTGATCGTCGAGAGCGTCAGCACCATCCATGAGGTGGTTGAGCGGCTGAAGAAGGTCAAGCAAGTAGTCGTGCGGAGCTACGCCGACACGGAGGAGATGCTGGACATCGATTCCTCCTTGGACGCAGACAGCCCGCCCACGGGCGACGGAAACGGTACTGACGGTCCGACCGAGTAGCTCCCCCTACTCCGTTCGCCCGGAGCCCATCTGTCGACGGGCCTGAAGGCCAGGACGGCCTCTCGGCTGGCGCCGGGCGAACAGTACAAGGGCTCTTGCTTCCAGGACGAACGGTTGGCCGGGTCTCCCAACCCGTTAGTCCTGAGTCACTCACCGGCGGCCCGCCGGGGGTGCATGTCCCGTAGGGGGTCCCCTGGCCTATTCCGGATCCGTTCGCCCCACTATGGATGCCCGCATCCAGGACGACTGAATGGCCGAGTTTTCCCAATCCGTTCGTCCTACTATGGATGCCCGCATCCAGGACGACTGAATGGCCGGGTCTTCCCGATCCGCTCGTCCTGAGCTTGTCGAAGGATGAACGGAGCGGGCGGCCATATCGTCTGAGCCTGTCGAAGCATGTCCTGAGCT
>JAJFLN010000366.1 GCA_021772705.1 Candidatus Cloacimonadota bacterium
GCGGTCAGTGGAACGTCCTTCACAAACAGCGCCGGCAAAAGCGTATGCAAAACCTATCCAACCTCAAGCGAGCGGCCTGACGCTGACGCGAAGGGGACCCCCTGGGTGACATGCACCCCCCCGGATCCCCCGAACTTGACATGACTCCCCCGTCATGGTATGTTCCGCCGCGCCCAAGCAGGGGTTTTCGGGCCCCTCACCTCCAGGCATCTTGCCGAAGAGGTTCCGGCCTCTGTGCCCGAGTGACCCAACCCTGCCTGGCGGATCCTCGGGTTGTTTTCATTCTGTCGCCTGCAGCGACAAGGAGGTAGGAAATTCTCAGAGCCAAGAGGTATCGGGTAAACCGAGCCATTCGCGTACCCCGTCTCAGGGTGATCACGGAAACGGGCGAGCCCCTGGGCATCATCAGTCTGGCCGAGGCGCTCAAGACAGCCGACGAACGAGACATGGATCTCGTGGAGGTCTCACCCGACGCCGATCCTCCAGTAGCCCGATTGATGGACTACGGCAAGTTCAAGTACGCCCAGAGCAAGAAGAACCGAGAAGCCAGGAAACGTCAGAAGCAGGTCTCTCTCAAAGAGGTCAAGATGCGGATCAAGATCGGCCGCCATGACTTCGAGTTCAAGAGGGATCACGGAATCGAGTTTCTGAACGCCGGACACAAGCTGAAGGTCACCGTTACCTTTGCTGGCCGGGAAATGTCTCACCAGGAGCTTGGCCGGGACCTCATGACCAAGATGCTCGAGGAGCTGGGAGAAGCCGGAAAGGTGGAGTCCCACCCTCGAATGGAAGGGCGCCACTTGAGTGCCATCGTGAGCCCCATCAGCACACAGAAGTAGATCCACTTCAGGTTCTCTCGTCCAGCCACCGTCAGCACGGCGGCAACAGGTTGTCGAGGTTCCCGGAGTTGACCGGAGAAGAAGGAGATAGCCATGCCCAAGATGAAGAGCCACCGAGGCGCAATGAAGCGTTTCAAGATGAACAAGAACGGCTTGATCAAGCGTGCATCGGCCTACAAGAGCCACATCCTCACCAAGAAGAGCAAGAAGCGTAAGCGGAACCTGCGCAAGGTTACTTACATCTCCAAGGCCGACACCAAGCAGATCAAGCTGATGATTCACCGCTGAGTTTCACCATGCCTTCGTTCGGATTGACACCAGGTCCGACCCCCAATCGTTGAATAGCCGGTCCGCGCCACAGCAGGCGCCAGCGCCGCAGGGTGTATCCCACCCGGGAGGTCTCTCCTATGAGAAGCACATCAGGTCCAGTTACTCGTAAGAACCACAAGAAAGTCCTGAAAATGGCCAAGGGCTTCCGCAATGGCCGGAAGAACCTCTTCAAGCGCAGCAACGAGGCTGTCATGAAGAGTCTGCAGCATGCTTACCACGACCGGAAGCTCAAGAAGCGCGAGTACCGCGCCCTCTGGATCGTCCGGATCAATGCGGCGGTTCGCGCCCTGGACGCCAGCTTCACTTACAGCCGCTTCATGAACGGCCTGAAGCGGCAGAACGTGGAGATCAACCGCAAGCTCCTCGCCGAGTTGGCGGTCAACAACAGCGACGAGTTCACCAAGCTCGTAGAGCTCGCCAAGAGCTGAGCCAGCTCCCCTGTTGACGGAAGGGCTGGGGCCAGGGCCTCCAGCCCTTCTGTCATTCTCGACAACCGGACTGGGCGACACGCCGGTGTAATAGACTGAATCCGGAATGACTGTTCACGCCAGAGACAATGAACTGCGCTTCAGCTGGATACTGGAGGGCAGGCTTGCAGGGTGCCGCCGGCCCGAGACGGAGGCCGACTACCTGTTCCTCGAACAACAGGGAATTCGCACTCTCGTCAGCCTTCTGGAGTTGCCCTGGCTGCCTCCCGCTGCCAGGAGTTTCTCCTTCCATCACGAGCGGATTCCGATCATCGATTGCACCCCTCCGTCCCCGGACAAGTTGGAACGTTTCATCCAGGTCGTCGGGACCGGAGCACCGGTCTGTGTTCATTGCCTTGCCGGTATAGGAAGGACCGGAAGCATGCTGGCCGGCTACCTGGTCCGGGCTTGCGGAATGGACCCGATCGCGGCCATGGATCTCGTCGTCAGCAGCAGGAACTACGCTTTCCAGACCCGGGTCCAGGAAGACTGGTTGCTCAAGCTGATCCCCAGAGAAATCTGACCTGCTGACGGGACTCAGGACCCGCGCAAGAATAACCACGCAGTTTCGCATCCCATCTTCAGGCCATCTTCGGCCGCTCCTCAATCGCGGAATCCTCGACGTAGCCCACTACGCCTCCGGTCCCGCTCGCTCGAACCAGCCGGATCTGACCCAAGTCTGGGCGAGACCTCTGCGCATTTATTCCTGCGCGGTTCCTCAGGGGACCTTTCTCGCCGTTGCACCCATTTGGCCCGGCCTGCGCTACACTTGTACCGGGCTCTTGTGGATACGAGTGAACTCCCGGGGCCCAACAGGCTCGTCGGGGAGCCGGGAGGTATCGGATGGGTGGCAACGAAGAGGCGGTACTCGGACTGGCCTGGATTCTCGCTGGTGTCTTCTTCACCTGGAACGCCCAGCGCGCCATGAGCCGCAAGGCGAACCTCTGCACGTCCATCGTGACTCAGATGGTCCTCTGGTCGGCCATGGGGTTCATCTTCGTGTTGCCCGCCGCCCTCGGAACGTACTGCGCTTCCGTCGACTCCATGGTCCCCGCTCGTCAGGCCGTTCGCAGCTTGAGTCTCATCGGCCTCCTCGCCGTGAGCCTCATCTATGCCTGCACCCGGTTCTTGCCTGATACCTGGCTGATCCAGGACGTCTCGGAGGATCAGATCAACCACATCCTGGACAAGGCAATGGCCCAGGCCGAACTCAATCCTACCCGGACCCTGACGGGTCTCGAGATGGCTCCCGACGTCACACTCCGTCTCTACTACTGGAGACTCGGGAGAGTCTGTCTCCTGGAGTGGCATCCCGGAGGAGTCGCCGGCAGGTTCTCCGTCTTCCAGTCCCGCCTGCAGGAGCTTCTGGCCGAAGTCCGCTGCCCACCCAGATTGCTGGCGGCCAGCATTTACACCGCCATGGCTCTGGTGGCCCTCAACGCCGGCCTGCGCTTGCTCTCCGGTTCTATCTGAGCTAGGCGGAGCCCCTCGTTGTCCGCACCTGCAATTTCTACCTCGTTCCCTCTGCCGGACTGCTAGCGGCGGTTCCTGCGTCCCAGCTTCCGGCGGCGCTGTCCCGTCTCGTTGGGCAGCACGAAACACCCTGTCGGCCAGGATGACCCGCACGTCAGTCAGACGGTCCGGGGGATCATCGACTAATTCGATGGCAATGGCGCCATGAGCCGGCGCCAGCCGCTGCTCCCGGGAGAGGGAGCCGTCTGCGCGAGCGAGACGGGCCATGATCCAGGTCCTCTTGTTGTGCCACCTTAGATAGAGACTGTCGGCCCTGGAGTCGCCGTTGAGATCGCCACAGACCGGTGAGAAGGCCCGATCGGGCAGGTCGAACTCCGGGCATTTTCCTACTTCCACCGGCGGGGCCCCCCTGTTCTCAACAGGCTTACCCAGCCGGATCGCCGGGTCGATCCCGAGGAAGCAGGCTCCGGGTAGCTTGCCTGATTTGGTCTCGGCAAGTACATCGAACACAAGGACTGCGGAGGTCGTGGGTACGCCCCAGATCTTGCCTCCCGGGTCCAGGGGAGACTCGATCCGCCCCTCACGGTCAGAGCCGGTCTTGGCGATCCCGGCCGATGAGCCGGGTGGCGAGACTGACGGCGTCGATCAGACTGTCGGGGCTGGCCGTACCCTTCCAGGCGATGTCCCAGGCTGTCCCGTGATCCACGGAGGTCCGGATGATGGGGAGCCCGAGTGTCATGTTCACGCCCCTCAGGTCGTGGAGCCGGCC
>JAJFLN010000367.1 GCA_021772705.1 Candidatus Cloacimonadota bacterium
TCGTCCTGAGCCTGTCGAAGGATGAATGGAGCGGGCGGCCATATCGTCTGAGCCTGTCGAAGCATGTCCTGAGCTACGCCGAAGGGGATGAATGGAGCGGGCGGCCATATAGTCTGAGCCTGTCGAGGGGCCTGTAGGCGAGGAAGGCCCCTCGACAGGCCGAACGGTACAAAAACGCCCGCCTCCCGCCTACTTCAGCGGTCCGTGAACCGAGCAGATGATGCCCGCCCCGGTGCCGGTAACCCCGTAGTGAGTCCAGGTCCGCCGGCCCTGGCCGGGATCCCGAGGCAGCCGCCTCAGGTACCTCCGCCGGATCAGCTGCTTGATCAGGTCCCGTGAAATCTCCGTAACTCTCGTGTTCTGGCTCCGGTTGTATCGGGTGATGGCTCTGGCGAGGCTCCTCTGAACCCGGAAGCAGGCCTGCTGTTCACCGCGAACCGGGGCGTCTGCGGAGCCGTGGACCCGGCAAGTCATGCCCGTTTTGCGGCTCCGTCCTTTGTAGGAATTGAAGCTTCCTGGCCCCTGTCCCGGATCCACCGGCACCTTCTTGAGGAAGCCACCTCTTACCAGATCCCGGCTCAGGCGGCGGCTCAGAATGTCCCGGCGGTTCTCGTTCTGTGCCTTGTTGTAGGCCGCCACGGCCCTGGCGATCCCGTGCTGGACCTTAAAACACTGCTTCTGTTGCTTCGTCCATGCCGCCCCTGGCTTGGCGGATTTCAGCTCTGCCTGCAGGGCGCCGAGTGGATTGAAAGTATCCTCTTGCGCGAGACCGGGATGACAGCCAAGCAGCAGGATTGCCGTTGAGAGGAAGAGAGTACGAGGAGTTGCTTCAATCAGCTTGAGTGTCACGACTATCACGCATCCTTCGAGGGGTCAGGGGACCGGTAGTCCTTCGGTCCTTCCTTCTTCACCATCACTATGCCTCGGAATGACGAGAGTTCAACAAATTTCGAGTTCCGGAGGCCCTGCTCCCGGGAAGGGACTCCGGCTCCGTGCCCGGCACCGAATGGGAGCGTGCCGCAGGCCCGGGGTGTGGAGCAGGGATTCCTCACCACACCCGCGAAGATGGTTTAGTATCTCTCCGTCGGCCCGGTCGCTCCCGTCGCTCCTGCGCTGGGTGAGGCCGGCTCGTTGACCATGTTTCCGCCGAATTGAAGACGATCCCGGAGTCGCGCCAGCCAGCACGGCTCTCGAAGGAGGAAGAAATCGATGAGTGATTCTGTGGCTGGATCTCGTCTGTTGCAGGGACGGAAGGCCCTGGTTATGGGCGTGGTGAACGATCTTTCCATCGCCTGGGGAATTGCCGCCAACCTGGCGGCCCACGGCGCCATCGTAGGGTTTGCCTATCAGCCCCATCCCAAGATCGAGAGGCGGTGTCGAGCCTGTGTCGGACAGCTCGATCCCAAGCCCGAGTTCATCGAACCCTGCGATGTCGGCAAAGATGAGGACATCCAGCAGCTCATGGCTCGCTGGAAGGAAGTGCACGGAAGACTGGACATCCTCGTACATTCCATCGCTTTCGCCCCTGCCACGGCTTTCGGGGTTCCTGTCCTGAAGACATCCAGGGAGGACTACCTCCAGGCTCTCGATATCAGCTCCTATTCACTGGTGGCTCTCTGCCGGGAGGCAGCGCCGCTCATGCAGCCTGGCGGCTCGGTGATTGCCATGACCTACAACGCCTCCCAGGCCTACTTTCCAAACTATAACGTCATGGCTGTCGCCAAGGCGGCGCTGGAATGCTGCGTCCGATACCTGGCTGCTGAGCTCGGCGGCGGGAAGAAGGAGGATGCCCAAGGCGTTCGAGTCAACGCGATCAGCGCCGGTCCCATCCCGACCATGGCCTCCAAGGCCGTGGGGGACATCGATCGCATGGTGGAGCACCATTCAGCAAAGAACTGCCTGGGCCGGCCCGTGGACCAGGACGAGGTGGGCCGGACAGCCGTCTACCTGGCCAGTGAGCTGTCGAGCGGAGTGACTGGCGAGATTGTCTACGTCGACGCCGGCTACCGCTTCATCGGCTGGTAGCAAGATCGGGGCAAGGACCCATCGTGAAGGAGCCCCAGGCTCCCTGGCTTTCTGTTCTCTTCGAGCGGGATAAGGGCGCGTGGGCCATTCAGGCAGTGAGCCATGATAGCTGGACTAATCGGCTTGATTGTGACTAGAGTCTCGTTGCTGTCGCGAGCAATCCTTGCTCGAGTCAGAGCACCTTCGTTCAGCCGGGCCGTGACATGCCATCTCGATCCAGGCTGGAATTACTTCGCTGGAGTGGTGAACGCTCAATGGTATTGAACCCTCGTCTCGGAGTCAGACCAGGCTTGTTTCCTGTCCTCTTCGCCCTCCTGGCACTCACATGCATCTCCACAGGGGCGTGGGCTCAGCCCTTCACTCTCGATCTGGTGAGGGGGATTAACCAGGTCTCGCTTCCCGTCTCGCCCGGAACGTCTCCGGTCTATCTCTCCAGAGACCTCATTCGCGACACGGGCAGTCAGTTCGTCGTGCGGGTTGGCCGGGACCCTGTCCGGCAGGTCGGCCGCTTCGAGCTCCACTTCCCGGGCTTCTCCGCAGCCTTCAAGATCGACCGCGGTCGAGGCTATCTGATCTCGGTCCCTTCGGCCCGGATCAAGACCATCCCATTCTTCAGCGATACAGACCGTGACGGGATTCCCGACGGTGTCGAGCTCGGCATCGGATTGGACCCGAACAACCGGCTAGACGCGGCCCTCGACAGCGATGGAGACGGGCTGACTAATCTGCAGGAGTTCGGTCTGGGTACGAATCCCAATGAGAAGGACACCGATGGAGACGGCGTGGACGATGGCGACGAAATTGCCAGCCGCACCGACGCCTTGGGCAGCGTTGCCATCCTGCCACTCGTCACCGGTGTTGTCCCGGTCTCGGGGGTCAATACGTCCTCCACGACAATCACGCTGACAGGCGAGCGGTTCGAGGGTGCCACGGCCGTGGCTCTCGACGACCCAGCTGCCACGTCCCTTGGGGCCTTCCAGATCGATTCTTCAGGCCGCATCACAGTCGTCGTCCCCGCAGGGATTCAACCGGGAATCTACAACCTGCGCGTGTCGACAGCGTCTGGAACCAATGTGGCGAGCATCGCTAGGTACCGCGTCACCGGCCCCCCCCGGCTGCTGGCAGTGAAGCCGAATCGTGGGTTAAACGACGTGGAGACGGAAGTCACCCTCACCGGCGCCGAACTGGGCAGCGCCACAGTGGTCCGCCTGACCGATTCGTCCACAACAGCGCTGACGAATCTACAGGTCGATGCTTCGGGTCAGATTCGAGCCCGTGTGCCGCCAGGCGTCGCAGCCGGGTCCTATCTCATTCAGGTGACGTCTCCCCTGGGGACAACCACAGAGTCGGTGCTCTTCAGTGTCGTCAGCCCCGAGACGCCCGAGTTTGCGTCGAAGGTGGTTCCGGTCCTGAGAAACAGCTGTCTTCCCTGTCACGGTCCGAGCGGCCAGTCTCGCCGATTTGCCCTGACCAGTGCAGGTACCGCCTTCCTCAACCTGACGCAGAGTCCCAGCGAGATCGACACGAGCAATCCGCCTGCAAGCCCTTTGCTGAGAAAGTCCCTGGGTCTCGATAGTCACGGTGGAGGCAACATCCTAGGGTCCTCGACAGACGACCGCTGGTTGATTCTGGCCCGTTGGATCCGCGGAGGAGCGCCGGCGCCATCTCTGCCCCCAACCCTGTCGTCTGTTGAGCCGAACTCCGTTCCGGCGACGAGCCCAACCTCGATCACCCTCACGGGAACCAACCTTGCTTCCGTCTCGGCAGTTCAGCTCGATGGGCTGGCCGACGTGGACTTGCAGAACGTTACGGCCGTCAGCTCCACGGAGGTCCGCGCCACCGTTCCCCCGGGCCTGACCCCAGGGGCCTATCAGCTTCGAGCCCTGGCTGCGGGGGGGACGAGCATTGGCATCACATTGACCGTTACCGGTACGTCGGTGCCCACCTTCGCCAGGGATGTTCTTCCGATCCTCAAGAACAATTGCCTCCCCTGTCACGGCGCCGGCGGTATCGCAGGATTCGCCCAGAGCGATCCCCAGATGGCATTCGACCGCCTGCGCCTCAACAGCCTGTTCGACATCGGGTCGCCCGATGCGAGTCCCATGCTTCGCAAGTCCATCGGTCTCGATTCCCACGGCGGCGGCAACACCCTGGGAAGCACGAGCGATCCACGCTATCTGGTCATACGCCAGTGGATGTCCAGTGGCGCTCTCTCTCCGGCGGCGGCGCCAGGAGTGTTCAATATTATTCCCAACTCCGCAGCCAATACCCAGGCGACGGCGGTCACCATCACAGGGCTCAACCTCGGAGGAGCCACGGCGGCTCGCCTCGACGATGCCTCCGGCACACTTCTGGAGCAGGTCTCGTCACTCGATGCGTTCCGGGTGTCGGCCCGCGTTCCCGCAGGCGTCGCTCCAGGCAGCTACAACGTCCAGGTCACAGGCCCGGGAGGCCTGAATCCGATCAGCGGTCAGCTGTTCACGGTATTCCAGCCAGGTCTGGGAGGACCGGTGGTGCAGTTCATCGATCCTTCCTCCGGAAGCAATGAGAGCTCGACCCCCGTGACCCTGACAGGCGTCAACTTCACAGGAACCACGACGATCAGCTTGAGCGACCCCGCATCCACCAGGCTGACGGGCCTCACTGCCGTGTCGGACACCGTCGTCAGGGGCAACGTGCCCCCCGGAGTCCTGCCCGGTGCCTACAATGTTCGGGTCACCAATGCCAGAGGAACCAATCTGGCAAGCGGCCAGAAGTTCGCCGTCACGCCCATCGTGCCTCAGAATCCGCAGTTCGTCCGGGACGTCTTGCCACTGCTGGTTAACAACTGTGCCGGCTGTCATGCTCCGGGCGGCGTCCGGGGATTCGCCAACGCCGACGATCCGCTCAGCGCCTACAACGCTCTGGTCGACATCAATCCCCAGACAGGTCAGCAGTCGACGATCGATACCACGACTCCCGCATCCAGCCTCCTGCTGCGCAAGCCCCTCGGGGAACTGAGCCACGGCGGAGGTGTCCGCTACAACAGCTCCACTGATGCCCGATATCGGACCGTTCTCGCCTTCATCCAGGGAGGAGCCCCACCGCCGCTGGCCACACCCAGCGTGACCGGACTGGAGCCGACCTCGGGAGTCGCCAATGTCAGCGTGAAACTTTCCGTTCGTGGAGCCGGCTTCTCCGGTGCAACAGCCGTGCAGCTCGACGATCGTGCCCAGACCCTCCTGACGGACCTGACAGTCTTCAACGACGAGTTGCTGCAGGCGACGGTCCCCGCTGGTGTTCCGCCCGGTGTGTACAACATCCGGGTCACCCGCCCCCTGGGAGGCACCAACCGATTCAGCGGTGTCCAGTACACCGCGAAGGCTCCTGCAGGTGTGCCCTTTGTCTTCCAGGTCGATCCCGACTCGAGACGCAACGATCAGGCCGCGGAGGTCCGCTTGACTGGCGGCGGACTGTCGGGCGTCACGTCCATCCACCACAATGATTCGGACAAGACGATGCTGGAGGGTGTCGTTGCCGGCAGCGACACCACCGTCACCGCTCTCATCCCGCGAGGCGTTTCTCCTGGCGAGTTCCAGTTCCTCGTCACCACCGGGAACATCGTGGACGTTCCATCATTCGCCCGATTCCGGCTCCGCCGGGGTGTG
>JAJFLN010000368.1 GCA_021772705.1 Candidatus Cloacimonadota bacterium
AGGGAGGGCATGGAGCAGATGATGCCTCCAGGCGGTCTTCGATCCCTCGTCATTCCCGCCATCCTGGCCCTGGGAATCTTCGGCCTGTTCACGGCCCTCTACACCGTGCCCAGCGACTCCGTCGCCATCGTGCAGCGCTTCGGCAAGTACATCGAGAGCGCCGCTCCGGGTCTCCATCTGAAGTTGCCCCTGGGCATCGACGTGGCGACGATCGTCCCGATCAAGCGGCAGCTGAAACAGGAGTTCGGCTTCAGCACGCCGGGTGCGCGGGATCCGCACCAGAGTCCTCACCCACGTGACGGCAGGCGGGAGACCCAGATGGTGACTGGAGATCTCAACGCCGCGCTGGTCGAGTGGGTGCTCCAGTACCGGATCTCGGATCCGGCCAAGTTCCTCTTCGAGGTCCGGGAGCCGACGGAGACTCTCCGCTTCGTCTCCGAATCGGTCATGCGGGAGGTCGTGGGCGATCGCACCGTCGACGAGGTGATCACCATCGGCCGGCAGGAAATCGAGGCGGAGGCTCTGACGAAGATGCAGGCGTTGTCGACGAAGTACGCCATGGGGATCAGCATCGATCAGGTGCAGCTGAAAGACATCAATCCACCGGAGCCGGTGCAGGAATCCTTCAACGAGGTGAATCAGGCCCAGCAGGAGAAGGAGAAGCTGATCAACGAAGCCAGACGCGACTACAACAAGGTGATTCCCCTGGCGAAGGGCGAGAAGGACCAGCGGATCCGCGAAGCCGACGGATACAGGCTCAAGAGGATCAACGAGGCGAGGGGCGACGTCGCCCGGTTCAACGCCCTGCTGGAGGAGTATCGAAAGGCCCCGGAGGTCACCCGGCGCCGGATCTACGTCGAGACCCTGCAGGAGGTCCTCCCGGGAATTCGCTCCAAGATCATCGTCGATGAGACGACACGGGGAATCCTGCCACTGCTGAACCTCGACGCGCAGAAGGGAGGCCGATCATGAAGGCCATGCTGCAATTGGTGCTCCTCGGAGTGTTGGGGTTAGGGATCTTCGCCTTTCTGAACGCGATCTACACCGTGAGCGAGGTCGAGCAGATGATCATCACCCAGTTCGGCAAGCCCGTCGGAGAGGCCGTGACCACGGCGGGTCTCAAGATGAAAGTGCCCTTCATCCAGGAGGTCAACCCCATCGACAAGCGCGTCCTCGAGTGGGATGGCAGTCCCACGGACATGCCGACGAAGGACAAGCTCTACATCTCGGTCGACCTGTACGCCCGCTGGCGGATCACGGATCCCTTGCAGTACTTCCTGCGGCTCCGGGACGAGCGTAGCGCCCAGTCTCGCCTCGACGACATCTTGGGCAGCGAGACGCGCAACGCCGTCGCCAAGCACGAGCTGATAGAAATCATCCGCACCACCAAGGACCGTGTACCACTGCGGGACGTCCTCCTGACCGACGTCGAGAAGAACCGGGACCTGGGAGCGCTGGTGCCCATCCACAAGGGCCGCAAGCTCGTCGAGCAGGAGATCCAGGCCGCCGCCGCCGAGAAGGTGAAGGTCTTCGGCATCGAGCTCCTCGACATCCGGTTCAAACGAATCAACTACAACGAGAGCGTCCGGCCCAAGATCTACGATCGGATGATCAGCGAGCGGCGCCAGATCGCCGAGCGCTTCCTCTCGGAGGGCAACGGTGAGGCCGCCAGGATCCGGGGCAACCGCTTGCGCGACCTGAACAAGATCCAGTCCGAGGCCTACCGGCAGGTCGAGGAGATCCGCGGCGTTGCCGATGCCACAGCGACGGAGATCTATGCCAGCGCCTACGACCAGAGCCCCGAGGCGGTCGACTTCTACGAGTTCACCCGGACCATGCAGGCCTACAAATCGATCATCGCCGAGAACACCACCCTCGTCCTCTCCACGGACAGCGACCTCTTCAAGTTCCTCAAGTCCATGAACCCCGACGGGGACGTGATGCCGCCAGAAGTGTCGCAGGGAAGGAGCCCGAACAGTTCGGAGTGACCCGGCGAAGCCTCGGGGCCACTGCCACCAGCTGCTCGAACGGGCCGTTGGCCAGGAGTTGGCCGCAGAATAGAACCCGCCCCGGGACAGTGTCACGGGGCGGGAGACACCCGGGCGTCGCTCCGATGCCGATGCCGCCTGACCGGGCCGCGAGGTCGGCCCCGGCGGCCTTCGTTCCCCCCTTCGACAGCTCTCCGCCTGTCACGGCAAAACTCTCGACCGTTTCCGTCGACAGGTGGGCCCCGACCTTGCGGCATTGAGGAAGAGTATCCTCAGCCGAACCCCGATGTGGAGGGGTGCATGTCCCGTAGGGGGAGGGCCTGCTTGACGGTAGTTGCCCCCCCGACTATCCGGTAGCAGGCCCTCCCTTCAATGTCAATTCAGGTTCGATTCAGTTCGAACAAACGGGCTTCACGACTTGACTGGTGCTCCACCGGGCCCCGGCAGAGATCGCCCGGCGCCGCGTGGTCTTCGAGCAGTGGCAGGTGTCCTATAACAACAGCCTGGCCGACATTCGATAGCCGAGCCTGTTCCGCGACTGAACTACTCAGACGGGACACTACCGGCCGGCGGCGGTCAGTCCCTCCAGGGGAATCGTGATCACCGCCGGATCTAGGCCGTCGGCACGGACGACCAGTACGAGCCTCTCGTCACAGACGGCCAGATGAGTCTCTCTGAGGGAGATGAACTGCGATCGTATCGTGGTCAGCTTCTTCCAGCTCTTCCCGTCCAGGCTGGAGTAGAGGAGCAGGCTGATGGGAGACATCCACTCTCCGTCTCGCTCCAGGCACAGGTAGTGAGTTCCGTTCCCGGTTGCCAGGGAGGGCAGTCTCAGGTTTTCCGGGTCCTGGACAGGCTCCAGCGGCTCCTGGAATGTGGCTCCCCCATCCTCGCTCAGCCGTACCCTGACACCCCGTCCCGACGTGTAAACGGCGACAATCCTATCCCCGAGGGACGTCAGTGCCAGCCGTCCCCATCCGGCTCCGGCGGGCGCCAGCGGCTCCGGCTCGGACCAGCCGCCGTGGGAGGGGTTCTCCGTCGACGTCCAGTAGATCCCGTGAGGATCGTACTCGTCGCTGCTCATCTTCAAGAAGGAGGTGAGACGGCTCGAGGTCCGGACGAGGTAGGAGGTCTTCACCCATTTGACCCTGGAGGTGACCTTCAGGGGCCCCTCCACGGTCCTTCCGGCGGCATCGAGCCGTCTCCAGAACAGTCCATCCTGCAGGACCCTTCCCGTCGAGGTATGGTCGAATCCTCCATCGGGCCGGACAGCGATCGCCGGGCCGGGGTCGTTGCCGTGCCATCGAAACTCCTCGCCCCACTCGGTGCTGTCCCAGGGCTTGAATCGAACCCAGGTGGCCCCCCCCCCGGTCGTGGCGCTGAGCCAGGTCAGGAGCACGCCGGCCTCCGTCGCGGCCACCATCCCTCTCACCATGGCCCGATTCTGCCGGCCCACGTCCTGGACCTCCCCCCAGGTTCGCCCCCCGTCGCGGCTCTCGAGGAAGCCCACCACATCGTCCTGGGGCGCGTAATCGAATCGATATGCCAGCACCACCCTGTTTCCCAGACTGGCGAGAGACAGCTCATCGATGCTCATCCGTCCCGGATCCAGCCGATGGAACTCGCTGCCGGAGATGCCAGGCAGGGTCTCGAACTCAGCCACGGTCTGTCTGCGATCCAGCTTGAGGCGCCCGTTGTACTTCTTGCCGGGACTCAACCCGGAGATTGTCAGCTCCCTGCCCCCGGCGGGGAATGACCGAGTACTCCGCATCTCGCTCTGGTCTGGCCAGAACTCGAACTCCAGACCCTTCGGGGCATCGCTGGCAATCTCGATCCGGGCCCTTGAGTCTCCCACATCGACACGAACCAGCCCGGGCAAAGCTGGCGGCTTCGGCGGCTCGGGGAGCGATGCAGCGCTGCCTATCTCCGGTTCCAATGGCCCGGCCACGTCAACAGGTGCGACGCCCCAGCGCAGGTATCCGAAGGTCGCCAGCAACAGGGCCATCAGCACGCCGAGGCCTGACTGAAGAGCAAGACGGCGGCGACTCCCCGATTCCCGGGCGACCTGCCGGGTTCGGCCGTGGTCTGCTTCCTGACGGACTCCGAATCGAACAGACGTTGGGTGGGCCCCGGGCCAGCTGGCGGCGGAGACGCGTTGGGACTGGAGAGTCGGGGCCGGACTCCTTCCCCCCCGGGAGGCGAGTTCAGCCATCAGATCGGCAGCTCGCTCCTCCACCTCGACAGCCGAGGGTCTCCGGTCCGGGTCTCTGTCCAGACAGTCGTGCAGCAATTGTTCCAGGCCTGGAATCACCGCTTCCCGGTGGCTGCTCAGCCGAGGAAGGGCCCCCTGGAGCTGGTTCCGGAAGGTCGCATTCAGGTCGGCGCCCAGGAAGGGATGCGCTCCGGCCAGGACCTCCCACCCAACAGCCCCCAGGGCGTATACGTCTCCAGCTGATCCGGAGCCTCGACCCTCGATCGCCTCCGGCGGCAGGTATCCGGGAGTTCCCAGGACCGTTCCTTCAGCGGTGTGCAGGGTCCTGCCAGCCTCGACATGTTTCGAGAGACCGAAGTCGGCGATCTTGGGGGACCCTTCCGAATCCAGCAATATGTTCTCCGGTTTCAGGTCCCGGTGCACGATTCCCGCTCCGTGTGCCTGTGCCAGACCGGATGCCAGAGACTGGAGTATGGCGAGGGAACCGTGGACGGACCGGCTGCCGCGGGAGACGACCAGATCTCGCAGTGTGCCGCCGGGGACCAACTCCGTTGCCAGGTAGGGGTGCTTTCCCGAGAATCCGGCATCGAACAGAGTGACCAGATTGGGGTGGCTCAGCCGAGCCTGAATCCGGGCCTCCCGCAGAAACCGGGCTCGCGTCTCCGCCTCGCCGAAGAGCTCTGTCGCCAGAACCTTCAGCGCCACCTCCCGGCTCAGCTCCTCCTGAACCGCGCGGTAGACGGTCCCGGAAGCCCCGGAGCCCAACTCCTCCTGAACTCGGTAGCCGGGAATGAGAATCATCTATCGACCTCTCGCGGACGGAAAGTCTGCCTCAGGGCGAGTCGGGTCTCGGCTCGGTCTGGGGGAATTCCCTGGCGGAAGCCTGCTGGCAGACAGCCGCACGTACGTCATCCACGCTGTCGGATACTATCAAAAGGAACCCGCTGGTGGCTCCCTGTCGAAGATCGGAACCACAGGGATCTTCCAGTTTGGCGATGCGGCTTGGCTCTGCCAATCTCAGTTGACGAAGTCCCGCTCCTGCTCGTTGCCTCGTCACAAATGCGGGATCGGGGCCAGGGCAGAGTGGTAGAGTTCGGTGAAGGGTGCCTTCTGGTGGCGCGATGCCTGTCACGCAGTTCCCCCCGCCGTCAATGGGGAGCGCCCTGGACACTATGGCGTCTTTCACCGGTCCGCGATGTTTGCCTGCTGCTCTGGGTGAGACGATTGGAGGAGGTGCATCGTGACCGAGAAGCGAGAACCCGGGACCTTGCCGGGGTCGTCCTTTGCCCTTCTGCGATTGGCTGCGGTCGAGCTCGGTTCCAAGGGTGAGACGCCATTCGTGCCAGGGATGCTGGCCGCTGGTGCGGGGCTGACGCTACCCGGCGTCATCACTCTCGCCGTCGCGATGTGGATCTCCTCTCTGATGCAACCCGGAGCGCCTCTGTACAGCGGCCGGGAGGCGATGATCGTCTTCGGAATCTACCCACCGTTCCCCCTGGCTTTCCTGGTCTTCGGCATCGTCTTCACCAGCGTCGGGGCCGGCACCGCGAGCGCTTGGTTCGCCGTTCGAGCCGCCCGGCTAGAGAGGCCTGAAGGGGAACGATCGATTCCTGCAGACCTGGGCCGGGCACTGGCCGCTCACGGCCGGCGTCTACTCGTGCAGTTCGGACCGGTCTGGCTCTCCATCGTCATCATCTTCGCGTCACTGCTGGGAGGCAGCCACCAGGATCCACTTGTCCGGAACCTGAGTCAGCTGGTGACGATGGCGTTCATGTGGGTCTCGCCAGTCCTGGTCCTGCTCTGGCTCCTCTGGACCTACCCGAGGCTGCTTCATCTGGAGCGATCTGCTGCCCTTTACGGCCTGGGGCCGCGAGAGGCTGCCGAAGCTTCGAGGGAGTGTAGTTCGAAGCTGCGTGAGCGCGGTCGCGGCGTCCCCCTGATCGTCTTCGTGATGTCGACCCTCGTTGGAGCATTTTCCCTGGTCCTGGTTCCGATCTTCCCCTTTGTGCTCGCCGCTGGAGGCGCCTGGCTCGGCCTTTACATGCACCTGGCCATCGACGGCCAGTGACCATTCCATTTTGTGAGTCCTCATCTGTCACTGATGGACCAGCCAACTGTGTGCGGCGTATCGGAACCGGTCGAGGGAAACCTGGCGGCCGACGAGACCGAACGTGGGGTGCTAGAGCGTGTCCGGAGGCTGGTCGAGAGTTGCCGGGACCAGTGCCTGTGGTTTCTGTCGCCCGGCTACCTTCCCTCGGACCGTGAAAAGGCGATCCGGCATCTGAGGTACATCGATCGTTACGGGGACCGGCGGACCTACATCCGAGCGAGGGAGTTCCAGCGCGAACTCCGCCGGCTAATCGCCACCAGACGGCGCCGAGTCGTGGTAAGTAAAGATCTTCGCCTTCCGCAACGGAGAGCGGTCGTCAACTGGAGTACCTCGTGAAGATCCCGTCCTTGCAACAACGCGTCCTCGATCTGCTGGGCCGGCCCGACTACAGGCCCGTATCGCTGGTCGAGCTGACCCGGGCTCTGGGCCTCCGGTCCACGGACCGGCCGACCCTGGAAAAGGCCCTGGATGAGCTGGCCGAAGAGGGGCGGGTGGTCTGCAACCGTAACTCCCGGTATGGCATCCCGGAGCAGATGGATCTGGTGGTGGGGGAGCTGACGGTTCACGAGAACGGGTTCGGATTCGTATTGCCCGATCAGGTCGGCCTCCCTGACGTCTTCGTCGCCGCCAGAAACCTGGGTGGGGCCATGCACCGGGACAGAGTGATGGTCCGGATGGAGAAACGCCGGGGGGACAAGATCTCCGGGACCGTGGCCCGGATCCTCACCCGGGCCCACAAGCATCTGGTCGGGGTGTACCAGTCTCGAGGTTCCTCCTACGGTTTCGTCACCCCCTCCGACGTCCACCTGACCCAGGATGTCTTCATCCCCAAGGGGCACGAACTGGACGCCAGGAACGGACGCGTGGTCGAAGTAGACCTCCTGGAGTATCCGACGGAGAACCAGGGACCGGTGGGGAAGATCGTCCGGGTCCTCGGCCTGCCTGGAGACCCGGGAATCGACACGGAGATCATCCTCAAGGAGTACGGTCTGCGGGCCGACTTTCCCGGGGAGGTCGAGAAGGCGCTGAAGGACATCCCCGACAAGGTTCAGGCGGCGGATCTGAAGCGCCGCAAGGACTTACGGAACCTGCCCACCTTCACCATCGATCCGCTGGCGGCCCGGGACTTCGACGACGCCATCAGCATCGAGAAGGAAGGAAACGGCACGGCGCTCTACGTCCATATCGCCGACGTGACCCACTACATCCGGCCCGGAGACGCACTGGACCGGGAGGCGGTGAAACGGGGGACCAGTGTCTACTTTCCCGAACGGGTCATTCCCATGTTGCCCGAAAAGGTCTCCAATGGACTCTGCAGCCTGAAGCCGAACGTGGACCGTCTGGCCTTGACCTGCAAGATGAGCTTCGACCGGTCCGGAACCCGGGGAGATTCGCAGGTCTTTGCCAGCGTGATTCACTCCGACTTTCGTCTCACCTACGAACAGGTCGGCAGCTTCCTGGGCGGTGGGCCCATCGGTGTGGAGGGTGACACGAGCTGGCTGGGGACGAAGTTGAAGCACCTCGCCAAGCTCGCCATGTCGATCCGGAAGATCCGGGAGCACCGGGGCAGCCTGACCATGTCCATACCCGAGACCCGGATCGTCCTGGACGATCAGGGCAAGATGGTGGACATCAGGAAAGAGGTGTCAGACCTGTCCCATCAGGTCATCGAGGAGGCCATGATCGCCGCCAACGAGGCCGTCGCGGAGCGGGCCCTGGGGAAAAGCCTGCCCTTCGTCTACCGGATCCACGAGGAGCCGGCGGCGGAGAAGGCCGAGACGCTGAAGACCGTGGCGGGAGCCATCGGACTGCCGATGAAGAGCTTCTCCTCCACGAACCCGAAGGCGTATCAGAAGATCCTGAAGCACGTGGAGGGCCGGCCAGAGCAGATGCTGGTCACGATCATGCTCCTCCGAACGCTGAAGCAGGCTCGCTATCATCCGGAGAATTCCGGCCACTTCGGTCTGGCCTCGAAGGCCTACTCGCACTTCACGTCGCCGATTCGACGCTACCCGGACCTGCTGATTCACCGCCTCCTGAAGCACGACCTGAAGTTCGACCGGATGCCGGCTGCCTACATGAGCGAGCTGCTGGCGACACTGGAGAAGCACACCCTACGCTGCAGCCAGCAGGAGCGGACCGCCGAGGAGGCCGAGAGGTCTTTGGTGGCCTGGAAGAAGGCCATGTTCATGTCTGACCGGATCGGGGAGGAGTTCGACGCCGTGGTCAGCGGAGTGGTGGCTTTCGGCCTCTTCGTGGAGATCCAGCCCTACTTCGTGGAGGGCCTGGTCCACATCTCGACCCTGGGAAACGAGTACTTTCATCATGACGAGACGGGCTTCATGCTCCAGGGCAGGGCCTCGGGCAGGGTGTACCGGATCGGCGACCCCATCAAGGTCCGATGCAACAAGGTCGATGAGGTCCGGCGCCGGGTCGAATTCCAGGTCGTGGAAGGCCCGGGCGGGGAGAAGAAGTCCAACCCCGGGAAGACCAAGTCCCGGCCCTCACCCCGGTCTGGCCGAGGGCGGCGCGGAGGAAAACGAAGGTCCTGAGGGAATCTGGCCTGCGGCCGCAGGCATGATGGCGCGAACAGAGGGAGCACGTCGCCCGGGGGGCGTGAAGCTCAGGATGACATGGGAAGTTACACGGAGATCGCAGAGTTCACGGGGAACACAGAGGTTCTTTTCCTCTCAAAAACTCAGTGTCCTCTGTGGCCTTCGTGAATTCCGGGATCCCAAATGGTGGCTGGCCCCGGTGCGACATGATCCCGGCGATTCAGAGGGTGCATGTCCCGTAGGGGGTCCCCTGGCCTATTCCGGATCCGTTCGCCCCACTATGGATGCCCGCTCCATTCATCCCCCCTTCGACGTGGCTCAGGACATGCTTCGGCGTAGCTCAGGACATGCTTCGACAAGCTCAGACGATATGGCCGCCCGCTCCATTCATCCCCCCTTCGACGTGGCTCAGGACATG
>JAJFLN010000369.1 GCA_021772705.1 Candidatus Cloacimonadota bacterium
GCAGATCTCCTACGAGGACGCCCTGCCCTTCGTGCTCGATATGGCCAACTTCAAGCCCTCCGGGCATGGCGGACGCTGACAGTCTGACCGCTGGGGGAACATCGCAGTCCTGCGCCGCCTTGTCTTGCCCATGCCGGAGGCGACACTCTGCTCGCTTCTGTCGACCCTCAGCGGTAGTTCATGCGCGGCATGAATGCCGCAATTGGGGCCAGCCTGCCTTCAGAGGTGCACCCTGAGAGCCTCTTCTGTTCGAGAAGAGCATCGGTTCTACGCCCGTGCTAGACTCTATGACTGATTGCTCTGCCCCTTTGGGAGAGGTGGACGGGTTGGCATCGACCTTGCAGATTCTTTGTTACTCGAAACGTACTGATAGGTCGATAGTGAATAACAGAAGCTACGGAAGGGGCACCCCATGGCCGATGCAAGCAAGAGCCTGCTGGAGCGAGTTCAGATCCAGCCTGCGGAGAAGCAGTCAGACGAGCTGAGAAACATGATTGGCCGCCGGACGAGCAACCCCCTGGTCAAGTCCAATCCTGTTCAGAAGAAACTCGATGCCCGGTTGACCCAGTACTCCGAGGGATCGTCGGAGATGATTGACCAGGTTCGGGACATGCTCGAAACGAATCCGGACAACGAGGGGCTCCTGGACTGGCTCGCATTCATGATGTACACCAACGAACGGCTCAGTGAGGCCGTCACGCTCTATGAACGGCTCATTGAACTAAATTCAAAGAATTCCCAGGCCTATTACTACCTGGCCAACTGTTACTTCAAGATGGGCAGGAGCGAGCAGGCCATCATGGGCTGGCGACAGGCACTGATCCTGAGTCCCGAGAGCAAGGTCGGCCGCAAGTCCAAGGCTCGAATCAGCATGGCTCGGGCCAAGATCTTCGGTAACGAGCTCTGATACACCAGTTGAGTCCAAAGAGGCAACGGGTCTCACAGATCCCGGGAACGAGCCCTGTTCCCGACAACTCGAGTCTCAACGGTGCTGGCGGACGGCTCGTGACCACGTTGCTGGCCCTGGTCATTGGCTGCGCCGGGACCGTTCCGGATCTGGCCGCCGCCGTGCCCAGGGCCCAGTCCCTCTTCTCGAAGTACCACTGGGAAGTGGACCGCACCAGCGAGTCCGGGGCCGCATCGGCCTTTGCCCTGAGCCGAGACGGAAGACTGCGTCTCCGGATCAGCCTCGCCGAGGGTGCTGGCAGGGCTTCCTACCTGGACCTTCACGTCAATGGTGAGTTCGTCACCCGCATCGACCATCGAGGTGCCATCGGCCTCCGGGCAGGTCAGGGAATCAACCCGGAAGGAACGACGCCCTGGATCGAGGTCAAGGGCGCCCCGGCCAGGGCGGGACTGAACAAGCTGACCCTCGTCTATCGCGGCCAGATGGGGCGAGGCGACCACCTGCCTCCCGGACCAGGACGATGGAAGGGACAGGTCAACCTCTCCCGATGCCGGCTCTTCGATGTCCTCGTTCTGACTCAGGGCTTCGCGCAGCTCACTGGCTGGGAGGCCGAGATGTTCAGAACCCTGCAGGTCCTGGACGGCGATCTGAGAGCCGGCGATACACACGTCGCGCTGCATCGACTCAACGATCGGCTCGAAGCCTCCCGCCGGCGGAGCAAGGAAATCCTGAACGATCCCGAGGTTCGCCGGTTCTTCGCTGAGCTGGACGACTTGCACTACTCCCGGACCGCCACTCGCCTGGACCTGTTCTCCACCTGGCGAGCCAGGTTGACCGTGGTCGATCGGTTGCAACGCTTGCTGCAGCGATCCCGGCTCCACGCGCCCATGTCTGTCCTCTATCGTTCCGTGCCCGGAATCCACGACAGTCTCCTCGACGCCGCCTTGGCCCGGGAGAACCTGCGGAACCTCCACGCAGCCTTCGCAGCCCGGCCTGTGACGGCATTCACGTTGCAGCACCTGAAGTCCGTCCTGAACATCGGCCGCCAGAACCTGGAGTCCCTCCAGAACCTGGACGAAGCGATCGACAGGACGCGAGGCCACCTGCGAAACGCTGCCCTCGTCCAGGCCGAAAGGGGGCGCCCCCGAGGTAGTTCGGGGATACAGAGTCCCTACAGTGTCCTCGCTGCCCACGGCAGCCGGTTCAAACCCACGGAGTACGCAGATGGCTCCCGTATCACTGCCGTCGAGGGGGAGACCAACCTGTATCTCACGGTCCTGGGTGAGTACATCGAGCACGATCGAGGACTGACTCGGCTCTTCCTGACGCTCATGGCCAATCTCATCGGAAACTCGCCCCCGGTCCCGTCCACCAAGCGGCGGGTCGTACCCAGGCTGAAGTGAACCCCGGGAGTTTAGCACGACAACGTAACTTGCCTCGTCTCGAGGCCGAGCGAAGGGTATTCAGGCAAGGCCGCAGGGCCGAAACGCGCGCAGGCGTACTTGAAGTACGTCGAGCACGTTTCGGCCCGAGAACGCAGCATGGATGCCATGTAGCCGGCCGCAACAGAGGCAAGTTACGTTGTCGTGTTAGGGGCCGCGCAGGAATAAATGCGCGGAAGTCGCGCCCAGATTTGGGTCAGGTTCGGCTGGTTCGAGCGAGCGGGACCGGAGGCGTAGTGGACTACGTCGAGGATTCCGCGATTGAGGAGCGGCCGAAGATGGCCTGAAGATGGGATGCGAAACTGCGGAGTTAGTTTCCGTCCGGAAACTAGTTGTTCTTGCGCGGGTCCTTACTGTTCCGATTGCTCCCGTGCTGGCTCCCGTCAGATCGAGCTAGTGCGGTGGTCCTAACGCTTCCTTCCTTATCCGTTCGTGCCGAGCTTGTCGAGGCACAGAGCGTCGTTTCGCGGACCGGCCCCTCTCCTGAGCTTGCCGAAGGGTCAGACGATA
>JAJFLN010000370.1 GCA_021772705.1 Candidatus Cloacimonadota bacterium
TCGTCCTGAGCCTGTCGAAGCATGTCCTGAGCCACGCCGAAGGTGATGAATGTAGCGGGCGGCCATATTGGGGCGAACGGAGGAGGGGACCCCCTACGGGACATGCACCCGGGGCCATGGGCCTTCCCGGCGAGCACGTGGCAGACCGTGCAGTCCACCCCTGTCTCCCGGCTCGAGTCCCTCGGAGAGAGCCGGGTGGTCAGATTCGTCCTCGGCGCATGGCACGAGTCACAGTCCTGTCTCAAGTGTCTCCACGTCGTGGCAGTGTAGTTGGGAGAGACATAAGCAACAGCGTGAGAGGAACGGCTCCATTCGCGATGAATCTGGGTGTGGCAGCTCCGGCAGCTCCCGGGGCTCGTCGCCGCGCCGGTCCCGTGGTCCCGTAGCTCGACGACTTCGAGAAACCCGGCCAAGGCCGGCGCCAGCAGAATCAGTAACGAGCTTGCCAAACGACTTGGTTTCATGTGAGTCGAATCCTATCAGGACGCTCCCGGACTCATACCACAGGCCCACTCATCGCCGAAGGAGTTCTGCACCGATGGCCGGAGCGGGCGAAGCGCCCGTCGGCGAGGAACGGACTGATTCGTCAGTCTCCATCCTCGGCGCTTCCGGCCTCCCCAGGGATCCTTCCCAGCCTCAACCTGCTCGCACGATCTGCCTTCACCCGTACCGACAGTGGTCCGGTGACTGGATTCGGTCAGACGTCTGTTCCGAGAGCGCGATCCCGCTTCCTCACGAGCAGACCCTCGCTACCCTCCAGAGTGGCCCTCGGGGTGAGGTGGCTGGCTCACTGGCGGCAGTAGCCTGCCGGGCGACAATTACATGTGTGCTTCTGCAGGATGAAGTCTGTCGAGACAGATCTCTCGCGGCGCCTGATTCACACAGACGACATGATTGCCGGCCAGGACGCGGATGGCTCCGATGTCACGTACTCTTCCCAGAGTTTACTCTGCTTGTTCGGGTTCCTTGGGCTCAAGAGTGCTTCTTCTGCCTTCATCGTTCTGACGTCGGGTTCCGGGCAGCGCGCCCATTTGGGAGACAGTCCTCTGATATTGACGTTCGTTGTCATGCTCCGTGACGATCTCCGACGGGGTCCTCTGTGATTTTCGAGTGCAGACGGCCTCAGATTTCGTGCGTTTCACTACTCAGAAGCCATCCCTCGTCGTGAAGCCATCGGCGGGTCAGCCATCCCAGCAGGATTCCGTAGGCGGCGTGAGCCAGCACGACGGTCACAGGCATGCTCGGCATCTCCTTACCCATGAAGCCGATTCCGAGGGACGCGACAACGGGGCTGAGCAGAAAGCCGACACCGATGAGCTGACCGTAAGAGAATGCCCAGGCCATGGATCGGCGACCAAGAATCACGGTGAAGATGATGCCGAAGCAGGCGCCGTTCCAGAAGTGGTAGGCAAAGCCGAGGGCGTCGGAGAGCGTACTGGGCCCGAGCATGAAGCGATCCGTGAGCAGGACACCCATCAGACGCGGCAGGTCGCCTGGCATCCCTTCGAACACGTGGAAGCTGGTGGCCCGGAATGCCTCGAGGCCGAAGGTGGCGAGGAGTCCGGCCACTCCACCGGCCAGTGTCCGGCGGAACAGTCTGCGGTGCCCCCGCCACGCGGCGATGGCCAGGAACAGTCCCAGCAGAATCACGGAGGGAATCAACACCCGCGTAGCCAGGACGAACATGTTCGCCAGGCCAGCCTGTGCCACGGGGAAGACATTGGGACCGATGGCGGCCATCAGCAGGATGGCGCCGGAAAGGAGGATTTCCTCTTGAAATGGGCTTCTCATCGAGTGCTCCCCGGAGCCCAGCGGTCGCAGCAGCGCCGCTGGGCCCCATGTTCAGGATCGTTGTCCGTACCAGGCGAAGGAAACCCAGACCCGGGTTGCCGTGGCCTTTCGACGCCGGCTCTCAGACGACGAGATCGGCGACGACGGGCGTGTCAGGACGGGTTCAGCCTGGGTCCGACGATCGGTGCCCTACCTGGGCAGCATGGAGACCATCTTCTTGAGCTTGTCGTCGAGCATGGCGGCGACCATCTTGACCTTGACGCTCTTGAAGGCGCCGAGCTGATGGGAGGGCGGCACGTAGCGGACCACGGTGCCGCCGTCAGAGTCGCGGTAGATGTTGATCCGAATGGGCACGGCGACTCCGGCACCTGGTTCGGCGGAGAAGAGCTTCTTGCCGACGGCGGGATTGCCGACGAAGATCGACTCCGATTCGACGCTGAGCCCGGTCATCTTGAGAACCTGTCCCTGATGGAGCTCGCCCATGACCATCATTCCGTTGGCGGCCACCATCTTCTTGATCTTGCCCAGGGTTTCCTGCACGGACCCGCTGGTACGAACGGCGATGCCGCCGTTGTGGGTCTCGGCGGCCTGGGCAGAGGAGACGGGAGCAACGAGCATGATGGTGGCGAGACCGGCGAGAAGGTGGCTGGTCAGACGTCGTCGGGTTTGTGTCTTGTACATTACTGGGTCACTTTTCCTTTTGTAGTGAGTCGATAGGACTCGTTGGAGAATCGCGCTACCACCCCGGTAGCGGATCAACGTGTGAAGTGTTCGAAGAGGACGATGCCGAGTGAGGAGCAGATGATGAGGAGCGGAGCGAGGATGGAGATGGCGGTGAAGATGCGAGAGAACATGGACTTCTCCTTTGGTGAATCCCGGAGCTGGGTGTCCGGGTGCGCTCCGCCGGACTGGCGGACTGTGGCTGGTGGAACGGCCACTAGAAATGCACACTCCGTGCCAGGACGTGAAACTCCTTTCTGAGACAGGGTTTGTTCAACGCCCCAGGTCATCGCGACTCGGCCATCGAACCGATCGCATCCAGTTCGACCAAAATCCGTATCCAAACAGGCATCTGCCCGGCGATGGGGCCACCAGATCGAGTTGAAACTGGGTGATTGCTACATCACTGTGACTTTTAGCTGGCCTGTTCTCCGTGGAGGCATGGTGTTATCGAGCGTATCGAACCATCTGGAAACATCGATTGTTTCCACAGAGACTTGACTGCCCGCCGAAAGGAAACGTAGCATCCAAACTGGTGGCAGCCTCAGATGAAGAACAGGAGCTGACCCCGGAGCAAATCCGCGAACTTCGAGGCGGCAGGAGCCGTGAGGCTTTCGCGAAGCTGCTGGGAGTTTCCCGGTTGAGCGTCTACCGGTGGGAGCTTCCAGCGAGCGCACGGGAGTCCCGGCGCCCCCGCAGGGCAATGCGTACGCGGCTGGCGGAGATGGCCGGCCTCTCGAGCCCGCCAGCATCTCTGACTTCCGAGGAAGACAGTAGGAGTGCGGCGCCGGTATCCTCAGCGGCTTCGCACCGGGATTCAAACCCGAAACAAGGAGAAGGGGGACTCAAGTTTCTGCCTCGTCTGGATGACTCGGAGCAGCTGAGGTTGTCTCCGATGTTCGATCGCATTGATGCGTGCCAGTTCTACGAAGCCGAGAACGGCTTGCTGGATGCCCTGGCCTCGGGAGACTTGAGGACATCCGGTTCCCGCAACATGGCCCGCCTGGGACTGGCGATCGTTCAGCTACTCGGGCGAAACGATGTTCGCGGCGCCTTCAGTGCTCTGGCGCCAATCCTGGAACGCTCGCAGGATTCGAAGCTCCCCTTCGACGTGGCGGTCCGAGCCGAGGTGTTGGGGGCATTTGTCTTCGCCTCGGCTGACGGCAAGCTCTTCGATCCGGGCCGTTCCAACAGTCACGCCCGTCGGGCCCGGGAGCTGCTGTCGAAGGATCGCGACGAGGGTCTCCGCTGCTTGCTCCAGGTGGCGGAACTGACGGCTGCTCGAAACCTCGGAGACCGTCCTCGATTCCTGGAACGCTTCCTGCGCATCGAGAATGCACTGAAAGAGCCTCCTACCCTTTTGACTCGATGCCTCGTGCAGGAGTTGCTGATACATATCGAGAACCTGGGTGGAAGAGTGGTTCAGGCCACGGCCCGGTGCACCGCCTTGATCGATGAATCCCGGACCCTGGGCTTCTCCTTGATGCAACGCCGGGCGATGGCGCGACTGGCGCAGTTGAAGCTGCATGCCGTGGAGTCCCCGGACGAGATCCTGTCACTGGTTCGAGAAGCGCACCTACTGGGCGCCGGGGCCTGTCTGCAACACGGAGAGGACGAGATCCTGCTGCGAGGTGTGGAGGCCGAGGCCTGCAATCGGCGGGCTCGTTTCGACGAGGCCGACGAGGCCCTGCGAGCCGGCTTGCAGATCGCTTCGGCGCTCGCCTGGCCACCGGCGGATCTCCTGGAAGCGTTGGCACGGCAGGCTGCCCATCGTGGCCACTGCGTCGAGCTGGACCAGGCAATGAAGATGTTCTCCAACCCGACCTGCTCCCGTTTCCCGGACTTCGTCCGCCAGTGCCGGTTGTTCCTCAACGGGGTCCGAAGAATAGCCACGGGTGAGATCGAAGCCTCGTGGGAAGATCTACAGGCGGCAGCCGACTCCTGTCGACAGTGGGGCGTCCGGGCCTGGATGGAACCCTATGCCCGAGTCGTGCTGCTGCGAACCACGGTCATGAGCGGCAAGCTCGACGAGGTGCCTCGTGTCTTGCGCCAAGCTGAAGGAGCCCTGGAACGTTACCCCTCGCCCTGGCTCTCTTGCCTGCTGGGCATTTTTCACGGAATCTATCACGCGATGCGGGGATCCGGCGTCGAGTCAGCCCAGTATCTGGAGGCCGCTCTGACCACACTTGAGCGAGGCAATGATCTGACGGAAGCGGCAATGGCGAGGCGAGGGCTGGCAATCGCGGCTTACGTCATGGACGATCCGATGGCAGACCAGCGACTGCAAGCCACAGAAGCTGAGCTCGGTCGTTTCGGGATCTTCATTCCACCCCGGATGCGCTCCGAAGCACTGCAGCAGGTGCGTGACAAGGTACGGGAACTGTCGACCCAGGGGGGCACGGATTGTGGCCGGTCCGTCTCGGAGCTGGTCGTGCCCCTGGAGCGCCTCACACGACATGGCGTATCCCAGAGCGTACTTGGCGAGGAGCTGATAGAGGTGGCAGACCGCCTCCTCGACGCAGGTCAACACACCTTCTGGCTCGATGAGATTGACTCCGAAGGGAAGCTTCATGCGGTGGTAAGCAGGGGAGAGGAGATCGAACGCCAGAATCAACAAGTCTTCGAGTTCGGGGATGGCTGCGGCCGCCGATATCAGCTCGCCGTCAGCGGCGAGGTGGACAGTGAGTCACGCTCGCTGATCCGGATACTCACTCGAGTGTCCTCCGTGGCAATGGAAGTGGCCGCCTTGCGTGCCTTCGCCGAACCGATCCTGGACTCCTCGGAAGTTGCCGAGACAGTGGAGCTGGGCGATGTCATTGCAGCTTCCAGGTCGATGCGTGCCTTGTTGAAACAGGTATCGCGCCTCTCAGGTTCCAAGGCGACGGTCCTGATCACGGGCGAGTCAGGAAGTGGGAAAGAAGTTCTGGCCCAGTCGCTCCACAGACTGTCGTCCCGTCGAGACTGTCCCCAGGTCACGTTCAACTGCTCTTCGATTCCAGCAGAGCTCTTCGAGGGTCAGCTCTTCGGCTACCACAAGGGTGCTTTCACGGGAGCCACGAAGGCCCACCCGGGTGTCATCCGATCGGCAGATCGGGGAACACTGTTCCTTGACGAGATAGGAGATCTACCGCTGGAGCAACAGCCCAAGCTTCTCCGGTTTCTCGAGAATGCGGAGATCTTCCCACTGGGAGCGGTCCGTCCCGTTTCGGTCGATGTGCGGGTGGTGGCTGCGACTCACAGAGATCTGGCGTCGATGGTGAAGGCCGGTCAGTTCCGTGAGGACCTGTACTTTCGCCTCCAGGTCGTACCGATTCACCTGCCCCCCCTGAGAGAACGCAGAGAGGACATCGTACCGCTGGCCAGGCACTTCATCGCCCGCCTGACGCCACGGGATGAACAGCCCCCGGTGCTGGGGCCGAGCGCAATCGCGGCGCTGCAAACACATCACTGGCCCGGGAACGTGCGGGAGTTGCGGAATTCGATCGAGCGGAGTCTCGCCCTGGGAGATGCCTCTGCCGTGATCGATACAACGCACCTGGGCCTGGATTGATACAGGATAGACAGGACAGTTCCGGCCCGCCCATGGCTGTGCGCCTGACCTGAGTCGAAGGACTACTGCGGACTTCCGGCCGTAGCTATCCCGACCGGAGGCGTCGGGCTCCGCCTCCGGGGGCCGGGTCTCGCAGCTGGCTGGAAACGCTACCGCTCCGGGTTATCACGGTTAATGCGGGATACATCGAGTTTTCACGGTTACTCCTCTGAGGATTCAACGTTTCCAGAGATCGGGGTTGGCTCATTCATGAGCCTGGTTCCGAGATGCGAAGCCTGCAGATGTCGGGAGGTCTTGAGCGATGGTTCCGGTCAGTGTGAACGGAGAGGCTGAGGGGGCCTCGCTTTCCCTGCTTGCAGAGGGGACCGGGAAGGTCCAGAGAAACCGTGTAGCTGGTCACGTCCACTCCTATTCTCCGTCCATACGGGCCAAGATCCTTGGGTCGGCCGTGCTGCTCGCAGTCGTACCCGTGGTGATGGTGACATGGCTGGGTCGAGCCGCAACTTCCAGGGCCCTTCTGGACCAGGCCAGGGAATTCGGGGCCATCACCTGCGAGAGCTTCACCTCCCAGATCGGGGCCACACTGGCGAGCGCCCGGAAGGACCTGGAGACTCTCGCATCTCTCGGTCCGGTGCACCGGATGCGGTCGGGGCCGCTCGAGCCCCGGGAGATCGATCTACTGAAAGAGAGTCTCGGGCGCTTCCTGGCATCAAGGAACATTGCCAGGCAGATCAGGGTGAGAGACCAGCGAGGCAGTGTTCTGCTCCGGTCGGTCCGGTCGCGAAGCGGGACGGTCCGAGCCGTGGTCGCGAGTGAGCCAGCCGACGAGAGCGACTTGCCCGAGTCACAGCTGAACATGGAGGCAGCTCCGGGCCGGGACTCCCGGATGGTGAATGGCCGGCCCTTCGTCTGTCCCATCGACGGTGACGATTTGACCCTGTCCGACGGCACGACACTCCTTCGCTACTGTCTTCCCCTGAGAGCCGCCGATGGCGGGCTGGCGGCCATCATCGAGCTCGACCTGGCCCGGGATCAACTGGTCCGATCTCTGCGGGAGATTCGACTGGGAGATGAGTGGACGCTGACCGTCCGGGACGAACGAGGCCGAACCGTGGCCCGGAAGAGTCCTCGCGATTCGGAATCGTCGCTCGCCCGGGACGGCACCGAGGACCGCCTGGCGGCCACGAACGAGGCCGATGAGACCCTCTTCGAGGCCCTGTTGCGACCCGACGAGGGAGATGCACGGCTGGCCTGGTCCGTGGAGCTACGACTGCCCACAAGCCGGTTGCTGGCTCCTGTCATGAGCCTGGAGGAGACTCTGGCAGGCCTGGTGGCGCCAATCACCCTGGCTGCACTCCTGATGGGACTGATCGCGGCAGGGCGCCTCACCCGGCCTCTGATGGTCCTGCAGAATGCCGCCGAGAGAATACGGGCAGGGGATCTGACGGTCCGGCCCGAGGCGGAGTCAGGAGATGAGCTTGGACAGCTGGCGGAGACATTTGGCTCCATGGCCCGGACGATCGAGAGCAAGGAGAGACTCCTGAAAGCCTCGAACCTGCGTCTGGAAGCCCGGGTCGCGACCCGCACCGAGGCGCTGGATGCCGAGCGGGCGCGTCTGGATGTCATCCTGGCGGAAATGGGAGTAGGTGTCGCCGTACTCGATCGAGATCGGGTCATCACGTGGGCAAACGAGCGGCTGGCAGCCTGGAGCTCCTGTAGACCCGTGGGCCGATCGTGGTCGGAGGTCTTCTGCGATCGAGCCACCAGCTGCTCTCGTTGCGAAGTCGAGACGTTCCTTGCCGCGCGCCCGGCGCCGGGCTCCGAGATCCCCGTCTGTTCTGTCGGGCAACTCCGTTTTGTGATGACCACCGTGGAGGTTCGCCGGCCCGGGGACGGAGAGCTGACAGTGGCCTGCCAGAACCTGGGTGAAAGATCGACCATCATTCGGCGTCAGGCGAAACTGGAGCAGGACCTGACCCGAGCCAAGAGTCTCGCAAGCCTGGGGGAGTTTGCCGCAGGACTCACCCACGAGGTGGGAAACCCTCTGGGTGGAATCAAGCTCCTGGCACAGGCCATGGAGCGAGACCCGATGACGAAACAGCGTCACGGAGAGAGTCTCGACTTGCTGGTGAGCGAAATCGATCGACTGTCCAAGCTGGTTCATACCTTCTCCTCCTTCGCCAAACCTGGCGAGAACTGCCACCACAATTCCCAGTCCGTCTCTGTCCTGGTCGAGGAGACGATTGCGCTGCTTCACGATCGGGCTTCCAGGAGGCAGGTGCGGATTCGATCCGCACTCCCCTCCGGCCTGGCTCCAATCGACGTGGATGGGCAGCAGATCAAACAGGTACTGCTCAACTTGCTGCTCAACGCAATCGAGGCCATGCCCTCCGGTGGCGACGTTGCCGTCGTGACGGCCTCGAGGGGAAGCGCCGTCGAGATCTCCATCACCGACACCGGTCCCGGTCTGTGCACCGAGGAACATTCCCGGATCTTCGAGCCCTTCTTCACCACCAAGGCTGAGGGGACGGGCCTGGGACTGGCGGTGGTCAGGAGCATGACCGAGAGGAATGGAGGGACCATCCGATGCGGCAACTCGATCAACAGCGGAGCCACGTTCGTGCTGACGTTTCCGGCAGCCCGTGCGGTTCCGTCGACGGCGGAGCCGACATGAGCGGCCCCTTGCCCGACAAGAAGGGGACAGCACTGAATCCTCTCGTTGCACCCGGGGCGAGACGTATCCTCGTGGTCGACGACGAACGGAGTCTGAGGACGACGCTCTCGAAGGTGCTGGTCGACGAGGGGCACTCGGCCCTCACGGCTGACAGCGCGCGCGAAGCAGTCCGGCTCCACGAGAGGGAGTTGCTGGACCTGGTCATCCTGGACTGGAAGCTGCCTGATGGCGGCGGTCTGGATGTGCTGTCCCGGATGCTCGATCGAGATCCGGACCTTCCCGTGATCATCATCACGGCGTTCCCGGACGTGAAAAATGCCGTCAAGGCCATGAAACACGGTGCCTTCGATTACATCGTGAAGCCCTTCGACCTGGATGAATTGCTGGTGCTGGTCGAGAGGGCGCTGATCCATGGGAAGTTGAGGAGTGAGCTGAGGCGCCTCCGGCAGAGCACCGTCGACATGCCCGAGCTTCTTGGGTCCAGTCCCGAGATGGTCCGGCTGCGGGAGCTGGTGGCCCGAGTGGCAGCGACCCCGACGAGTACGGTCCTGGTTCGTGGTCCCAGCGGAGCCGGAAAGGAACTGGTGGCTGATGGGCTGCACCGGATGAGCCAACGCAGAGATGGACCTCTCGTCAAGCTCAACTGCAGTGCGATCCCGGCGGATTTGCTGGAGGCAGAGCTGTTCGGCTACGAGAAGGGGTCCTACACGGGCGCCCGGGAAGGAAAGAAGGGCCTCATCGAGATGGCCCACCGAGGAACCCTGCTGCTCGACGAGGTGGCGGATCTCCACCTGACTCTGCAGCCAAAACTCCTGCGGGTCCTGGAGGACGGGTCGTTCCGCCGCGTCGGCGGATTGGAGGACATTCAGGTCGATGTGCGAATCGTCGCCTCCACGCACCGGGACATGGAAAGACTGATCCAACGGGGGGACTTCCGGCAGGACCTGTACTATCGCATCAATGTGATATCAATCGACGTACCCGCCCTGGCGGATCACACCGAAGACGTACCGGAGCTGGTCAATCACTTCCTGGCCGGGTTCATACGGGAGATGGGGAAGCCGATTCAGAGACTCACCCCCCAGGCGATGGAGGCCTTGGTCCGCCATCGATGGCCTGGCAACGTGCGGGAACTGCGGAACGTGACCGAGCGAGCCGTGATGATGGCCGATGCCGGGCAAATTGGCCTGGAGCACCTGCCCGATGAGGTGGCGCGGAACGCCGTTTCGGGACCCGTTTCAACGATCTTGCCCTCTCTGGTGTCATCGGTGGGAGGCAGGCCCGCCAGTCTCGCCGAGGCGGAGAGAGAGCACATCATGAGAGTACTGAGCAGCACGGCCAACAACAAGTCCGAGGCTTGCCGCATTCTGGAGATATCCCGATCAACCTTGCGGGAGAAGCTGTTGCGATACCAGCAGAAGCCCGGTCTCTGAAGCGCCTCGGCGGCCTCAGGAGATGGCTCGCCACTTCCACGCGCCACGCAGGTCATTCGCCCTGACAACGGCAGAGCACCCGGATGTGGGCGATCAGCTCTCTCATCTCCTCCTCCTTCAAGATTCCTCCGAAGGGGGGCATCAGGTTGGAGAGTCCTCCGGCGGGACCGCCCAGGTCGATGATGTCCAGCAGGTCGTCGTCGTGGCGTCCGGATAATCGGGAAGCGTCGGTGTGGTCCGCAGGGCTCTTCGGTAAGTATCGCCAGTTGAATCCGTCGCCCTGTCCTCCCGGACCGTGGCACGGAACGCAGTACTGTCCGTAGAGCCGCGCTCCTCGCGAAGGAGGCGTGTAGCGGTCCTCGAACGCGACGGCCGGTGGGAAGTCCCGGAGGCCCGGGCGAGGACTGTCCCAGCTGCCTTCCTGACTCTGGAGCCAGCGGGCGATCAGCTCAGCGTGATGAGGCGCCAGATCGAAGTGGGGCATGATTGTCTCGGGCAGGAAGCTCTCCGGGGACGCGAGCCACTCTCGGATCCAGTCAGGTTGCAACCGGTTGCCCGTCCCCCCCAGATTCGGTCCGATGACGCCACCGGCCGAATCGCCGATCCGGTGACAAGCGATGCAGCCATATTCCTCCTGGAAGAGCCGACGCGCCTCCTCGGAGATGGTGCTGCCTGGTGTGGATGCCTCCGGGGCGGCCTCGACCGGCGGCTCCACGGCCGGTCCGGATCTCTGGGTGTACAGGAATTCGGTGATCCAGCCAGCTTCTTCCTTCGATAGCCGAAAACCGGGCATTCTCGAGTGAGTTCCCGGGACGTATCCTCGGGGGCGAATCGTCCGGGGTTCGAGCAGAAACTCCTGGAGCCATTCCCGCTGGACTCGCCGCCCCTCGAAGCCGAGTGGAGGACCGATCTTTCTACCCCCTGTCAGGCCCGGAATGTCGTGACAGCCGGCACAGTTCAGCTCGCTAGCCAGTCGCCTTCCCAGGTCCGGAGCGGCATGGAGATGACTTGCCCGGGCCGCATTGAAGCGGTCCTCGGCGGCGCTGTCGGTAGCGTGGAACTGTTCTCTCCAGTACCGCGTCAAGACAAGCAGAGATGCGGGGGCGTCCTTCATCATCGGAACCAGGGATTGCCCGCCCTCCTCCGTCTGCTGGGAGTAGTAGAAGAAGCTGGGCATTTTCGAGTTTGCCTGCAAGCTCTGCGGGTCCAGCAACCAGCGAAGAACCCATGCTGGCTTCAGGCGTAGACCGGTGGTCGGAAAGTCGGGAGCCGTCATCCCAGCGGGCAGATCAGAAGCATGGTCGCTATTCGGGTCCATGTGGCACTTCGTACACGAGAGGGACTTGAACAGGTCCTTGCCAGACAGGGTGGTCGGAGCCGTGGACACCGCGGACATGCTGGCCTGCTCCAGGGACGGATCAGGAAGCGCCGGCATGGGACGCCGGAGCGAGTCGAGGAACAGGGTCAGATTCAATGCCTCCTCTTCCGTGAGTCTGAAGTCGGGCATCCGGGTTCCCAGGTTGGGCCGGATCGAGCGGGGAGCCTTGAGGAAGGAATAGACCCATTCGGGACGCAGCTTGTCTCCCACCCCGGCCAGACTGGGGGCCTGTTCCAGAGCGATCGACGCGTCCACCGATGGCAGATCGTGGCAGCTCGCACAGCCGAGCTGGTGAACCATTTCTGCGCCGCGACTCACATCGTCGGTGGCATATACCGTGGACTCCTCGGTGTCATCTTCCAGCCAATCGGGGCCCGCCGAAGCGAAGGGACTGGAGAGAACGTAGAGGCAGAGGACAATGGCCAGTGAAGGATAAGATAGCATGAGATGAACAGCGTCCTGTCGGTAAGGGGGACCGGGAGAAGGGCGATTCTCAGCGCGGTGGCTGCTTTCCCGCCAGGGACGGATCGTAGGGTCCGCCCCTCTTCCTGATGAGCTGGGTCAGAGCGGCGATGTCCTTTCTGGAGAGTGTGTTTCCGAAGCCCGGCATGATCACTGACAGTCCGCTGGCCGGTCCGCCTCGAGTCAGAGTATTCGTGGTGTTCTCGTCTGTGAAGCGGCCGATTTGCTTCGGATCTGTGAGGTTCATGGGTTGCGTTGGAAGGTCTGCTGTGGCGTTGGGACCCTTTCCCTTTCCGTCCCGTCCGTGGCACTGCGCGCAGTACCACCGGAAGGTCCTGTCCAGGGACTTGTCAGATCCGGCGAAACCGGAGCCCGTGTCCCGGGCCGAGGGGGGACGCCCCGTATCTGCCGTGAGCTGAAACGAACCCAGGTAATCAGCCAGAGTGTCGTACTCCGCGGCAGTGAACTGGGTTCCAAAACGAGGCATTCGACCCATCGGGTCGTACGTATCGGGTGACTTCAGATAGGCCTTGATCCACTCGGGCTTCAAGCGACGGCCTGCGTCCCACAGACGGGCACCGGACCAGCCCCCGGTGATCTTGCTCCGTTTGGGATAGCGATGACATCCGTAGCACGCCCCCTTCGCCTCGAAGAGCCGCCGGCCCTGCCTGAGCCGGGACTTGTTCGGCGCCTTGGCCTGTGCCGGGCCGCTCGAGGCAATCCGTGGATCCTTGAGCGCTGTCAGATACTGGATGATCGAGGTGGCATCCGAACCCGACACCCGGGGGTGCTTCCACCCGGAGAAGGCGGAATCGATGCCGCCCCATTGGAGTCCCCGGATCGGGGTCGGCGATGCGAGCCAGGTCTGCAACCAGGCTGTCTGGAACTTGCTGCCAGCGAACCAGAGCTGTGGTGCTTTCATCTTGGCGTGGCGGGACGCGATGTCCCGGAACCGTAGGGGGGCGCCGACGTTGTGGCATCCGGCGCATCCCTTGTTCTGGAAGAGAGCCTGTCCCGGGGAAACTGCCAGCGCTGGCGACGTCGCCAGCGTGGCAGTCAAGAGAACGAGTGCGAGACCCGGGACAGACCGCTCGAGACCAGCTGCGTTCGGGGTACCCCGTGCGGGGCAAGGGAACCGATTACGTATCGAATTCATGACGATCTCCTCGGATCGAATACTCAGCCGCTGGGGGAATATCTCCCCCGTTGCTACTGGCTGCGTGTGGTCGTACGGTTCTTCTGGCTCTTCTGGTAAGACTTGAGGGTCTTGGTAGCCTCATTCGTCTCACGAAGATCGGTCTGGATGTATTCCACGACCCGTGCGATCTCCTCTTCAGAGAGCACCTTTGCCAGCTCGTCGATGCCGGAGCCCCAGGGCGGCATGCCCTTTTCGATCCGGCCGTAGGTGACGGTCTGGATCACGTTGTCCGGGATGTCCCCGAAGTCCTTTTGCAAGGAAAGCCCGTCCTGCCCCTCACCTCGATCTCCATGGCAGGCGAGGCAGTTCCTCTTGTAGATCTCCTTGCCGGAGAGACTGGAGCCGACGGTGACAGGCCGGGAGGGCGGTAGCAGTTGTGTGAGACCCACGAAGAGGTCCATCTCTCCCCGCTCCACCAGCTCTTCGTGTTCCGGCTCCTTCTCTGGAACGAGCACCTGCTGCTGCTGAGTCCGTGTCATGGGCCGGTATCGGGCACGCACGTGGGACGGTGTTCTGCGAAGGTCTCCCTCCAGATCGGTGAACTGGCTGTTGGTGTCATCCCCGAGGTTGATGGCGATCCGGCCTGCCGGAATCGGCGCCAGCCCCTCTCCCTCGTCAGCAACGGCGAAGAACGGAATACCGTCCCGATCGTGATCGGTGCTGACAATCCCGAAGGAGTACTCGCCTGTGGAGTGGTCTTCTCCCATCTGCATGCCGCTGGAGTTCATGGACTGAGTCCAGAACCGGACATACCTCTCCAGGAGGGGTCGGGCCCGGTGAATTGGAGTGGCCATGGCCAGCTCGCGGAAGGCGCCGAATGCAGCGCCCAGGTCCATGGGGGTGTAGATCGCCGTGTCGTCGCCGAGGGCGGTCCGGTACACTCCGGTTTCTTCGTGCCAGTAACGCGAGTTCAGCAGGTTCCAGGTTCTTCGGGCAGCAACGAGGTACCTGTCGTCCTCCGTGAAGTTCCAGGCGGCCATGAGCACACGAATGCCGAACCACTGAGGCGTCGCCAGCGTGTGCGGGCCGATCCCCTCGTTCGTTGCCACGTCGTAGGCTTCGTGGAAGGCACCGTCCTTGCGCTGAATCTTCAGAACGAATTCGGCCTGCGCCTCCAGCATCTCTGTCGCCTGGTCCATTCGGTCAGGGTCCGCTTCGCCTCGGGCCCCGAACCGAGCCAGGTATTCCGACAGGGCGACGACGATCATCGAGGAGTCCTTGATGCTGACCCGGCTGCCTCTTCCCCTGCCGGGATGCCATGACGATGCGAGAACGCCTGAATCTGCCTTGTGTAGCTCGGCCAGGTTGGCGACCATGAGTTCGCAGAGACCCCGGGCCACGTCGCGGATCGACAGCTCGATGATGCCACCATCTCCCGGAGGGTCATGGCTGAACACCCGGCCCGAGAAGCGGTACGTCTGGTCGTAGAAGTCTGAAATCCCCCACAGCAGGGAGGCCTGATCCCAGAGTTGACTCGTTGCGTCATCGACGTCGTAGCCATTGGGCCTCTCGGGCAAGTCGCCCACCAAGATCAAGTCCGGCTCTATGGAGTGTGGGATGTAGCGGAGCCCCTTGGCTGGGTTGTACTCGAGAGGGTTGACGCCTCCCAGGTCTCCGTCCCGGTCGGCCAGCAACTCTGACTTCAAGGCCAGCAGGGTGTTCACCATTCCCAGGGTCAGGGCGATGCCGCGCATTCCCTCGTCGGCAGAGTTTCCGAGCAGCGTTACTAGCTCGCCGTCGGACGGCGACGGCTCTATCCGATCCCCCTTGAAGAATTCACGACTCCACAGGGCCTTCTTCTTGAAGGTCTGTCCCACGCCGCCCAGGTCGATCGTCGTATCGATGGAGTCGTGGTCCCACCGAGTACCGGAGAAGTCGATCAGATAGGAGGGGATGCCCCATCCGCCTTCCTTGTCGCTCTGAGGATCGTCGAAAGTATCCGACGTCACCACCGGGCCGACCAGGTGCGGGTCGCCTGAGGCGTAGTCGAGCATCGTGGGGTTGGCGTCCTCGAAAATGCGTGGCCAGCCGATCCGCTTCAAGTACATCGGCAGATAGATGCCCAGCAGGACATCCTTGTTCGAGAAGTTCCTCTCGTTCCTGTCCCGGATGAACCGGTTCTTCCGGCTGTGGTCCCGGGCCTTCAGGGTCCAGTAAGGACCGTGAAGCATGTGGATTCCCATGTGGGCCTGGGCCTGGACGTAGCTGAGGGCGTATCGCGAGTACCAGTACCCCTCACGATGAGTCACGTTGAGCCACTCCGGCCAGTTGGCCACAGGCATGCCAGCATTCACCGCATCGATTGCCCAGTAAAGTCCGGAGAGGAACTCCTCGTTCGCCAGGTACATCCCGGGCGAACTATGGTACCGCCGGCTCAGGATCTTGGATTCCAGCGGGGTCCGGTAGGCGCTCATATCCGCCTGTGTCGGGGAGGTTTTCATCTTGTACCTCCGCCCCTCGGGCGTCTCGATGCTGAACTCTCCCCAGAGCCGTGGAAAGCCGAGCTTCACCTTCTGCTCGAAGGTCAGCTTGGCCTCGTCTTCCACGTCTTGCAGGCGGGGTTCCGGTGCCTGACGGGCGCGACCCGGCACCTCCTGGGCTGCACGGACTGTTCGGGACGCCGAGGAGGCGGCGGCCGCCTCCTGGGTCAAGAGGTGCCCGGGACCGCAGAGGAGCAGGGCGGGCAGGACGGCGATGATTGGATGATATCTCTTGCAGGTCATTGTGGAGCTCATTTCTTCATTCCAGGCGACACCCAGCGAATCGGACCGCTCACAGCAGCTGTCGCGGCCGAGAGTCCAGGCGGTAACACCCGGGTCAGGTCCGAGGGTCAGAAGGTGTATTCAATACCGAACCGATAGATCGTCTCTGGCGCCGGGCCAAAGTCCGGTTCCGCCATTCGGAACAGGGCTCCCAGGCTGATCCGGAATGCCGGGTCGGGGCTGAAGATCAGATGAGGGGCGAAGTAGGTGGTGGTGCCGCCCACGAACTTGGGGCGATTCACGGAGCGGAAGGTCACGTGCGAGGCAGAGGAAAGTGGGACGGCGTTGCCCGCCGCGTCGGTCGGGAAGGGAGTGATGAACGTCCCCGGATAATGATCGTCCTCCTGGTCCAGCGCCAAAAAGGTCAGATCCAGAGAGAGGGAGTCCTGGGTGATCGGCTTGACCAGAGAGACGAAGTACTTGGTAAGATCGCCGAATTCGATGCCGTCGGAGCCTCCCCTGAAGTCGCGGACCATTCCGGCGTGCAGAGCACCACGGCCCAGGATGTCTCCCTCGAGCATCTGCCGGGTGAAGAACAGACCGAGAGTGTAGCCCGTTTCTCCTGTTCCGGCCTGCAGAGTTGTGGGCAGCCGACCGTCGTCACTGAACCGGAAGAACCGTCCCGGATTCGACGTGCTGGCCGGGGCTGTCGGGTCGTCTCGGTTGAATGGAAACGGCGTGAACACCCGAGTCGCCCCGGCAAGAACGGGGATGGGAATCGGCATGTTCAGGGGAGGAGCACCCGGGTTTCCCGTCCCTCCTGGGTCGGGTCTCAGAACCTGGACTCGTCCGTCGTTGGCGAACTTCAGGTCATTGGAACCGGTGGGGAGGCGGATGCCGCCAGCCACTGCGATCTGCACGGGCCAGTCGGCCTGATCGACGACCTTCTTCTTGACGAAGATACCGACGTCGCCGAACTCCCTGTCATTGAACTGGTTGAACACATTGATCAGCGGGACGCCATCGGGATGAATCGAACCATTTCCGGCCGAATTCATGAAGGGCACGTTGATCCTGAGGGTGAAGTCATGCAGTCCCTCTCCTCCCAGGTCGAAGCCGTAGAACACGTCCAGGTCATAGAGCTGGCGGTCGATCTGGAACGGTCCGAATGTGGCCTCTTCCGAGTGCCCGTTTGCAAAGAAGTCCGTTCCCTCCAGGGTGGCAAATCGGCCCGAGAGACTGACGTTCCACAGTCCTTTGGGCAACACGAAGGCGTGTCCCACGAGGGCCGGGCGGAACAGTGGCGGGAAGACATTCCGGATGATGTCTTTCGTCTTGCTTCGCTCGTAGGCCTGGAAGTCGTCACCCCCGATTCCCTCCTTGGTCCCCAGGTCCAGCAGGTCGTCCCGCGTGATCTGAGCATGACAAACGGCTGCTCCGGCCACGAGCCAGAGAACCATCAGTGCCGCCAGCGGCGGCCTCAGCCAGTTCGTGGAATTCATCGGTCATCTCCTCCTCTGTGTGAAAGCCAGGTATCTTGTGCTCCCGATGTGCCTGGCCGGGAGAAGGACGACTTCCGGAAAGGCCCATCGGGGCTTGTTGAGCCGGCGGTATCTCCACGGACTCGAACAGGGGGATGCAGTAGAGCAGGTTTCGTGCCAGGGACACCCCCTTCCAGAGAAGCCTGAGCCAGGCTGAGCTATCACAGATTCCCGGTTCGAGTGTCTCGTGGGGGAACTGGCCGAATGTCAATCAGCCCGATGCTGAAACGCCTCGGTGGGAGCGAACTGATCGGAAATCGGCCAGCTGGCGAGAACTGGCCGAATTCCGGTCACCCGAGGTCCTTTGCGTGACAGCGATCGGGAGTAGACCTCTCAATCAACTCAGGTTATCTGGAAGAACGTCCCATCCAGCGGACGGTTACCCGTCAGGCAGATCGCCAAGCTGGGAGTGGTCTCGGGAACAGAGTGACCGATGGATGGGTCCAAGGCCGCCTGGAATGCTCTGATAAACTGCCATAAGCGGCCCCTAAGACGGCCGGGAACGAGATGATCCGAGACTCATCGAACGCAGACGACACCGTCGTATCATTCCAGAATGAAATGACCACCTCCTCCCAACAGGATCTGAACCGGCTGGTCTTGCGGGAAATCCCGCTCTTCAAGGACCTGCCCAGCAGCGCCCTCGATAGGCTCCTCAAAGGAATGTACGTGTTTGAGTCGTCGCCGACGATGGAGAGTTGCGCGTCGCCGCCCCAAAGCTCTCAAGCTCCCATGGGATGGACTGAGCGAGTTGTTTGGATAACAGGCGATGGGCGAGAGGTCGATTCCGATCCAGTTCCCCCGTGGGGCCAGTGCTACAAGTCCTTCGAGGGTAACCCGGAGCGAAGTGGAGCGGACATTCCCGGCGATCGTGAATTGGCGAGGATGATCCGGATCTGATTGCCGGTTACCAGTGCTCGGCATGGTCGTTTAGCAAACAAGGGCCGTCGAGAGATGCAAACGAGTCGACTACTCCAGAAGCGGATCCAAGGAACGGTAAAATGAGCGCAGCGAAAAAATCGAAGCAGAACCCCGAGGCGGACAGGGTGCTCACCATGGGCGAGCGACGCGGCGGATGGCGCCGCTGGGGGCCCTACCTCTCCGAGCGCCAATGGGGAACTGTCAGGGAGGATTACAGCGCCTCTGGCCAGGCCTGGGAGTATCTGCCCCACGATCACGCCCGCAGCCGGGCCTACCGTTGGGGCGAGGACGGCATCGCTGGCTTCTCCGACGAGGAGCAGCGGCTCTGTCTTGCCGTCGCCATGTGGAACGGACGAGACCCCATTCTCAAGGAGCGGCTCTTCGGGGTGAGCAATTCCGAAGGCAACCACGGCGAGGACGTCAAGGAACTCTACTATTACCTCGACGGCACCCCCTCTCACTCGTATCTTCGGATGCTCTACAAGTACCCTCAAGCTGAGTTTCCCTACGGACCGCTGCTCGGCGCGAATCGAGAGCGTTCTGCTGCCGAGCCCGAGAGTGAGCTGCTCGATACAGGGATATTCGATGAGGACCGATACTTCGACGTCTTCATCGAGTACGCCAAGGCGACTGAGGACGAAGTCTTGATGCGGGTCACTGCAGTGAATCGGGGCCCTGACCCGGCACCCCTTCATCTCGTCCCGCAGATCTGGTTCCGCAACGAATGGTCATTCGACGGGAAGCAACCGCGCCCCCGGCTGGATGCGGACGGTCGAGGCGGGTTGCTGGTTTCGCACGCGACCCTGGGGCACTACGAGGTCCGGCCTGAGGGCGAACCGAAGATGCTGCTCGTTGATAATGACACCAACGTCGAACGGCTCCATGACCTGGCCCGGGAAGGCCGTGTCTTCAAGGATGGGATTCACGACCACATCATCCAGGGCGTTCAGGACGCCGTGAAGACCCAGGGCCCAGCGACAAAGGCCGGCCTCTGGTACGAAATGGAGGTGCCACCGGGCGGGGAGGTCAGTGTTCGGCTGCGCCTGTTTCCGGCGCCAGGTGGCCCTTCACGCGGTGACTTCGATCGGCTCATGGATCGGCGTCGACGAGAGGCCGACTTGTTCTACGCCGATCTCCAGGGGCCCATCGACAATCGGGACGCACGGTTGGTCCAGCGCCAGGCCTTAGCCGGGATGATCTGGTCCAAGCAGTTCTACTACTACGACGTCCAGAAGTGGCTCCACGGCGATCCGGGACAGCCGACGCCACCGGCGGAGCGGCGTGAGGGGAGAAACCGGGATTGGAACAGCCTCTCGAACAAGGACATCCTCTCCATGCCCGACAAATGGGAGTTTCCCTGGTACGCCACCTGGGATCTGGCGTTTCACTGTATCCCGCTGGCCCTTGTCGACCCGGCCTTTGCCAAGGACCAGCTCCTGCTGCTCACGGAGGAGTCCTACATGCACGCCAATGGCCAGCTGCCGGCCTACGAGTGGAACTTCTCCGACGTCAATCCACCCGTTCATGCCTGGGCGGCCTGGCGTGTGTTCCAGATCTGCCGCAAGCAATGCGGTGCAGGGGATCTCGAATTTCTGGAGCGGATTTTCCACAAGCTGCTGATCAACTTCACCTGGTGGGTCAACCGGAAGGACGCCGACGGAAAGAACGTCTTCCAGGGAGGATTCCTCGGTCTGGATAACATCGGCGTCTTCGAGCGCTCCAGACCCCTTCCCACAGGCGGCCACCTGGACCAGTCCGATGGCACGAGCTGGATGGCCATGTACAGTCTGAACCTGATGCGGATCGCTCTCGAGCTCGCCCGGCACAATCACGCCTACGAGAGCGTCGCGATCAAATTTTTCGAGCACTTCCTCCAGATCGCCCAGTCGATGGCGGGCCTCGACGACGGGCACGGCGGGCTCTGGGACGAGAAAGAGGAGTTCTACTTCGATCATTTGCATTTGCCCGACGGGAGGGAGCTGCCCCTGCGCCTGAGGAGCATGGTCGGCTTGATTCCCCTGTTCGCTGTGGAGGTGATCGAGCCCGAACTGCTCGCCGAGCTGCCCGAGTTCGATCGCAGGCTCCGGTGGGTTCTCGAGAACAGGCACGAGCAGGCGAGCCTGGTGTCGCGCTGGGACGAGCCGGGACGAGGCGAACGACGGCTTCTGTCGTTGCTGCGCGGACACCGGATGAAGTGTCTGCTGCGCCGCATGCTCGACGAATCGGAGTTTCTCTCGGACCACGGAGTTCGCTCCCTCTCGAAAGCTCATCTCGAGCAACCCTATGAACTCGATATCGGAGACGAGACGCTCGAGGTTCGGTACCAGCCCGGGGAGTCCGCCGATGGACTCTACGGTGGCAACTCGAACTGGAGGGGGCCCGTCTGGTTTCCTGTGAACTACCTGCTGATCGAGTCCCTCCAGCGTTTTCACCATTATTACGGAGACGATTTCCAGGTCGAGTGTCCCACGGGCTCGGGTGAATACAGGACCCTCGCTGGCGTGAGCCAGGAACTCACCACCCGGCTGACCCGGATCTTCCTCGCCGATTCCGACGGTCGCCGTCCAGTCTTCGGTTACTCCGAAAAGCATCAGCAGGATCCGATGTTCCGCGATCTGATTCTTTTCCACGAGCACTTTCATGGCGAAACGGGACACGGCCTCGGTGCCTCTCACCAAACGGGCTGGACCGGATTGATCGCGAAGCTGCTGAAACCCCGTGACATCCGATGAACCCCGAACGAATCCCGGGCGAGAGGAAGTGCCATTGATGAATCGATCGAAGACTATCCAGGTGAACGTCGCCTATCCGATTTCGGATGGCGAGATCGTACTTCGGACGGAGAACGACTGGGAAACCGACTTGCTTCCCGTGAAGGTCGATCCCGAGGCCGGAGATTTCTTGTTCCACCTGAAGTCGCCCAACTCTTACGTCTACTTCAAGCCCATCTTGCGGACCGGAGGCGACGAACGCTGGGCTCAAGGCTCCAACGTCCTCGCCATCCAGCATGGCCGTGCACCCGTCCAGGTCTTCCCTCACTTCGAGGACTCGAGTCGGTGCGAAGTCTGCTGGAGGACTGAGGTCGATTCCCGCGTCCTCGGCCAATCGTTCTCCGTGAGAGTCTTCCTGCCTCCGGGATACCGTGAGAACACACTGGCTTCCTATCCGGTCCTCTACATGCAGGACGGGCACAATGTCTTCTTCGCCGAGACCGCAGCCTTTGGAGAGCACTGGCGAGTGCCCGAGACGCTGGACGTGCTCGATCAGATGAGCGTGGTCCGTCGGGCCATCGTCGTGGGCATCCGGCCCAACGATCGAGAACATCTTTACACGCGGCCTGGTTATGAAGACTACGGGCGATTCTTTGTCGAGGAACTCAAGCCCTGGGTGGACTCCAACTATCGGACCCTTCAGGGGCCGGAGTTCACCGGTGTAATGGGCTCCTCCCTTGGAGGCGTCGTGTCATTCTATCTTGCCTGGCAGTATCCGCAGGTCTTCGGGATGGTCGGCTGCCTGTCGTCCACCTTCGGCTGGAGGGACAATCTCCTCGAACGGGTCGCCACGGAAAAGAGGCCACCGATTCGGCTCTACGTCGACAGCGGTTGTCCTTCGGATAACTACGAGACGAACCGGGCAATGGTCGCCAAGCTCCACGAGGCGGGTTTCGCGGCCGGAGACGACCTCTTGTATCTGGCTTTCCCCCTCGCCC
>JAJFLN010000038.1 GCA_021772705.1 Candidatus Cloacimonadota bacterium
CCATAGTAGGACGAACGGATCGGGAAAACTCGGCCATTCAGTCGTCCTGGATGCGGGCATCCATAGTGGGGCGAACGGATCCGGAATAGGCCAGGGGACCCCCTACGGGACATGCACCCTCGGACGGCTGCTCCGATCCGCTGGCCCGGCCTGGAGCCCCGGGGCACCGGCTCCGCCGTCGGGTCTGGCAGCCTGGGCTCGGTCGGACGCCTCTCCGGGGCGCCAGGTCCGACTCTCAGAAGCTGTCCCTGAACCCTCTGACGTCGGTGGGGCGGACGCCACCGCCGGCCCTGCGGCGGGGAGTGTTCCCGCTGTTGCTTTCATCATTTCCGAAGGCGCGGCCCTGGGAGTTCCTCGGCCTGAAGGGAGCACGGGTGACGCCCGCCAGGGGGGAGAAGTCCTCCTCCCGGTAGTCCGAGACGGTGGACTGTCCCGACGCCAGGTCTATGGTCGCCTGACGGCCCGGGTCGAGGGGGAGCTTCCGGCCATCGGGCAACTTCAGCTCCGCGCTCCCTCGCTCCACGGCGAAGATCGTCTGCCTGCCGGGAGTCCTGAGCACGGAGACAACACCTCCATGAGTTGTGGCGGCGTACTGCCCGGAGGCGATGGTGAAGGGCTGGGTAGATCCGGCGGGCACCTCCGCCCGGGCCCTGCCCGTCAGCAGCGAGAAGCCTCGCACCTGGCTTCGGCCGGCGCCTCCTGGGGAGAGCTCCACGCTCGCACCGCCGTCGACGGCGAGGGTAGCCGGATTCCTGAGGTCTGTCGCCACGTCGCTGCCATCGAAGAGGGGCTCTGACGCCGCGGAGGCGCTGGTCAGGGAGCCAACCCGAGTGGGGGCACGCCGCTCTGTTCCACGGCGGCTGGCCCGGGGACTGGCCGTGGCCCGCAGGTCCGGCGGCGGCCGGTCCTTCAGAAAGTAGAAGCTGGCGCCGATGAAGATGGCCAGCAGAAGGGCCATGCCGAACGTGGCCGGCAAGCTGGACTTCTGAGTCCCCGCCGCCGGTAGGTCCTCGAGAACTTGATATTCCGGCCGGGACGCGGAGGGGCGTGACTTCCTCGGGGCCTGCCCCAGCTTCTCGAGAAGCTCTTCCGTGCCCTCCGGCTGCAGGCGCCAGTCCCGGCTCCAGATCGAGACGAGCAAGACTATCCGCTGCAGCAGGGTGAGGCAGCCTGGACAGCCGGACCGCTCCTCTTTCATCCGGGCTACCTTCTGCCGCCGGGCCCGGTGCTTGACCACTTCCATTCCCAGCAAGAGGTCGGGAGGACAGTCGTCGCCATGGGGCAGGCTGCTCAGATCCGCCATTCCGTCGAAGAGGTTGTAGATAAAGGACTGCAGGATGTTGGAGGAGCAGTTGACCAGGGCTGCCACCTCGTCCAGGGGAGAGGCCTCCAGGAACGCCAGCTCGAGCAGTAGCTGTTGATCGTCGCCGAGCTGATTGAGCCAGTCCGACAGATCCGGCTCCGCCTCGCCGGTGAGCACCGGCTCCGGTAGCTGCTTCATCCGAGGCGGGATGGCGAACACTTCCCGGCCATTGGAGAAGAGAGTCATCCGGTACTCCGCCTCAGGCAGGCGGTCGAAGACCAGGTCCCTGAGGCTATCGAGCAGATGGACCGTCAGGTCCTCTCCGTCCGGGTCGAGGGTCGACAGGGTCTTTCGGGCCCCCGAGAAGACCTCGAACTCCAGAGCATCCACATCGACTTCGCCGGCCAGCCCGGCTCCGGCGAACCGGCGAAGGATGGAGCGTTTCCTCTCCACCAGAGTTCCGAAGGCCTCCGAGTTGCCGGCGGCGTATTGTTTCAGCAGGTGTTTGTCCACACCCCGGGTCACAGTCCCCACCTCGACTTGATCACCGAGTTGAGATAGCGGGGCGTGATCCGGGTGCTGAAGTCCAGGGTGCGCTTGGCGATCTTGCCTCCGTCGCCCGGGGCCTGCAGCACCAGGGTCAGCTCGAACCAGACCTTCAGGAGCTCCGCCGTCCGGGACGGGTCCTCCGGGAAGAGCAGAAATTCGTAGTAGGGCGAGGCCGAGAAGAACCGTAGGCTGTCCCGGACGAGCCAGGTCTCTCCCTTAGGTCCGGTCCTTCGCAGTGACTTCTGGGCCGGGAAGTAGGTGTAGATCACGGGCTGCAGGGTCGGTCCCTCGCGCCGGTTGATGAACAAGAATCGCGGTTCGTTGTCCTGCACGGGCCGGCTCCAGGTCACGGCGTTCATTCCGTAGTTGAGGGATCGGAGCAGGTCGTTGGTCGCCGACCCGGCCGGCAGGTTGGCCGAGAGGGGCACGTCGGTGCCCAGGTTCAGGACGCCCAGCCAGGCCAGTGTCCGAGGCACCGGCGGCAGTGAATCCCGGATCGGATCCAGCCCCGGAGGCGGGTTCGGCTCCCGGGAGCGGGTATGAATGAACAGCTGCACCGCCTCGGAGTTCGGCGAGTGGGACAGGTGGACCTGAGACTTGGGGAACGTGGTCCCCGTCGTCAGGGTGGCGGAGGAGTCGAATCCATCGGCGGCCGTGAGATCGTCCCGCAGGTAGGACAGGAGAATCTGGGCGTCCCGGCTGCCAGTCAAGGTGTCTTCCTGCTGTGTGAAGCTCTGCAGGGTGGAGCTCAGATAGGTCCCGAATCCGATGATCACCATGCCTGCGAGGGCCAGGGCGATCAGCGCCTCGACGAGTGTGAAGCCCTGCTTGTTGCCGCCGTGCGTCATGGGTTGAACACCGGGTTCGCTATCAGGGTGCCCATCAGGTTGGCCCGGCTCTGGGTGGGAGATCCCAGGAACTTGCGGTCCCAGAGAAGCTGCACCGTCAGCTGAAACAGGTTCGGATCCCTCGCGCCCGTCGCGTCCCTCAGAGGCCTGTAAATCTTCAGCCGCCGTACGTGGTTACCGGGCAGCGGAGATAGCCAGAGCCGGGAGCGGGCCGCGATCAGACCATCGTCGGGAGGGGGCCTCCAGTAGTTGTATCCGAACTGGGTCCAGCCTTGAGAATTCAGGGCCGGCAGGCTGGGGGACACGTTGGGGTTCGCCTCTGGCAGGGAGATACCCGTGTCGGGCAGGGTCGACCAGTTGGGGAACTGGGGAGGGGGATTCGGAAAGGGGCTGGTGACGATGAAGGGGAATCCGGCTGTGAAGGGGAGGACCTTCATCTGCTCGATCACCTCCGAGGTCAGGCTGGTGCCGAGCAACTCGTCCAGCCCCACCTGGGAGGTCCGTACATTGTGGGTCGACAGGGCGAACAGTGGCAGCATCACGGCTACCAGGATTCCCGCGGCGATCAGGATCTCGATGAAGCTGACTCCCGAGGTGGTCCTTCGCCCCCCGCCGCCACCGCTCGACCTCACTCTGCCTGTCGTCACGGCTTCACACGCCGCCAGTCCATGGGTGAGTCAGACATGGCAATCTGGTAGTAGTCGATGTAGCCTCCCCCGCCGGCCACCCGGATGTCCGTGGTGGGATCGAACAGGCCGCCGTAAGACAGGACACCGCCGGAACTCAGAACCCCGGGAGCGAGGTCCCGGACTGCTAGTGACCCGTCGATTCTCAGGGGGCTGTCGTCCAGCCGGCGCAGCCCGCCCCTGGGCGCAACGAAGGCCGCTTGATGGGGCCCCCCGGAGAAGTTGATATCGCCGGAGAGAGTGGCCAGGGTGAGTCCGCTGGGCAGGCCCGTGAAGGGGTCCAGCCTCGCCGTGATCCCCTGGGACGTGATCGACCCGTTCACGACCACGATGAGACCGCTGCCGACGTAGGCCATGCCCGCGGGCAGGATCAGGTCTCCCTCACGGACCCTCACGCACTGATCCATGGTGAGGATCTTCGAGGCCGGATCGTAGTAGGTCGCCAGAAGCTCGGAGGCGTTGAGAAACTCCCGGTAGGTTCGGGCCAGGAGGAACTCCGCCGCAGGACTCGGAGAGAGGACCTTCGGAGGTTGAAGGCCGCTTCGACGTGCCGGGTCCCCTCCGACCGATTCCTGATAGTTGCCGCCGCCGGGCCGGAAGACCTCGTCCAGAGATCCCTCGAAGTAGATCGGCATCCCCAGGCCCTCGTGCAGGGGATCCCGGAACCGGAAGGCGACCTCCGACGGGTCCAGCAGGGCCCCATAGCCCTCCTTTACCGTGGGGCCAGGAAAGAGGGAATTCGACTCCGGAGGAATGATGCCGCCGTAAAACATGAAATCCAGCACGGCGTTGTAAGGCATAGGTTCCACCTTGGACATGAACCGGGAGTATCCCAGGTTCCGGGATGGGTCCGTGGAGCCGCTGTCATAGAGCTGGTCGAACATCCGGCCATAGCGATAGCTGCCCAGATCCATGGCGATGGTGGGGAAGCCCGGATCGGCCACCACGCCGCCAATCATGAAATTCTTGTTTATCACCGCCGACGGTATGGGCAGCAAAGTCCGAAGCGGGGCGCCCGATGCTTCGAGGCGCAGGTCCTCGTCGAACTCGGATCGCTCAGCGAACCGGAGAGTCGGGTCGATGGTGTCTCTGACCCGGACACGGGCAGGCAGCCCGCCGGCCGACAGGTTGGCCTTCTGAGTGTTCTCGTCGTTCTCCGTCGTGTCCCGGTCCAGGGCCAGATAGCCGAATCGGATGTAGTCCTGCCACACGTTTCCGTAGACCCGGGTCCGGCTCGGGTTTCCGTTGGAGCCGAAGAGATGCAACACCGAGCTGTTCTCCGAGAGCAGCGAGCTCCCCAGGGTTCCGTCAGCCAGGTTGCTGGCCCCGTCGGGCTGGTGGAATCCCCAGTACAGGAAGTTGATGTTTGCCTGCTGGAAGATGCCGGGCTGGGTCGGGTCCGGCACGGGGTTCTGGAAGAACGGCGGCGGGGCCAGGACGGCGAAGTATCCCGGCCGGGCGCTCATCCCCCCCATCTCCTCCGGCAGGGGATCGAAGAAGTGGAAGAACTCTCCGAACCCGCCGAAGCCGGTCAGGACCGGTCCCGCCGTCATGTTCAGGTGAACCTCCGTGTTGCCCGTCCCCGTGCCGAGGTAGATGAACCCTCGGCGGCTGATGGCGTCCCGGAGGTCGCCCATCTGACCGAAGGGGTTGGTCTCCTCGTTGGGCAGGTTCTCCCGGATCAGCGTCAGGTCCCGGATCTCCTCCACGGGAGTGTTGTCGAAGAGGAGGGGAGGGAAGTCGTCGGGAGTCTGGGGCTGCCCGGCCGTGTTGTTCTTGAAGGTATTGTAGGCCTGCCCATCCTCGGCATCACTCACGAAGAGGGTGAACTTGGATGAGACGGGAGGGAAGGGGTGCACCACCTTGATCTCGTAGCCCGTCTCCATCACCCGCGTGACGCCTCGATGTTCCGCTGTCGAACGGAGGATGAACCGGACCCTCTTTTCGACCGGGTCGAGGATCACCGGATCCGGTACGAGAGGCGCGGGCTCCACGAGGAGGGTGATCTCCAGCGTGCTGCCCTCGATGTCGGCCAGAAGGCGATCCAGAGGGTAGCGATAGCCTCGTCCCAGAAGCTGTTGAAGCCAGACCTCGCCGCGGCTGGCCCGGTCCCGGAAGAGCTGTGAGAGCCTGGCATTGTCGAGCATCAGGACCTGGAAGATCCCCACATCCTCGAGACGGGAGAGGTTGCGTGGGAACCGGGATGAGAACAGCACGTCCCGGACCCGGCGGCCCACGTGCTCGATCCCGGCCTCCGCCAGGTTCTGGGCTACCTCGCCAAAGTAGATGCGATGGGCCTGAGCGTTCTGCTGACGGGCCATCTGACTCAGGACTCCGACCAGGACGCCCATGACCGCCAAGAGGCCCGCCACGGCCCAGATCAGGAACCCGGATCGGGAGACCGGTCCGAAAGTCCGGGTCCGGGACCCGCCAAGCCGTCTTTGATAGGTGGAGATCAACTCGGAATCCAGTATACCGCTCAGCCCCTTCAGTTTAGACTCCCGCATGCCGCCGATGTTCCTGACCCTTCGGTGTCGCGGATTTGCCGGTCACCCTGTAGTCTGTGTGAGTCCATGCGTTCCACAGCAGCCTATTGCCTCGGTTTCATCGTCACTGTCGCAGTCCTGGGACTGACTCTCAGCGGATTCTTCGAGCCCTTCGAGAGCCGGTTCATGGACTGGAAGTTCCGAGAACGGCAGGTCTCCGATGACCTGGATCAGAACATCGTTCTCGTCGAGGTCACGGACCAGTGCCTTCGGGAACTGGGCGATCTTCCCTGGCCAAGGCGCCGGTGGGCCCGGCTCCTGGATGCAGCCCGGATCGGGCAGGCAAAGGTGGTCGGCATGGACCTCCTCTTTGACGAACCCTCCGAAGACCCCGCCGATGACGCAGCTCTGGCCGCTAGTATGCAGCAGGCCGGCAACGTGATCGTCGCCGCGGAGCTCAAGACCCGGGTGGTCCTGGAGAATGACACGGGAGAGTTGAGGAAGGAGGTCTACGTCCGGAACCCGACGGCCAGCCTCGACGAGGCCGCCTCGGGAATTGGGATCGTCAACATCGATTTCATCTACGAGAACGTGGACGGCATCCTGCGGGTCATGCCCCTGGCGCAGAAACTCGCCGGCCGCCTCGTTCCCAGCCTCTCCCTGGCTCTGGCTGCCGGCTTTCAGGACGTGACACCCGAGTTCGGCGCCGGCGGATCCCTGAGAATCGGTACCTACAGCATCCCCACCGTCAGGTCGAGACTGAGAGGCGACATCGACCGCCTGGAAGGGGAACACATTCTGCGCTCCGCTGCCGAGACGAGCGCCTATGTGGACTACTCGGCCCTCACATCTCGAGGCAAGTTCGTCATCGTCTGGGCCTCGGAGCTCCTCGCCCGGATAGATCGACTCCAGGCTGCAGAGGCCCGGGATGATGCCGATCCTGCCCGGTCTGGCGCCGTGGCTCAGGCCACCGCGGGCCTGCAACAGCTTCTCAAGGGCAAGCTGGTTCTGATGGGAGTCAGTGCCTCCGGCATCGACATGAAGACCGTGCCCTACGGCCCCATGGCAGGTGTGGAAGTGCAGGCAAACGTGGTCCGCAATCTCCTGGAACACGGCTTCCTTGTCCGGGTCTCCTCCTTCTGGCTGATTTCCAGCCTGCTTCTGGCAGGATTGCTGCTGCCCCTCGGCTACCTGCGATGGGGTCTGATCGGCAGCGGACTCTTTGCCGGAGGTGCTTCGGCAGCGGTGCTTGCCACCAGCATCGGACTGTTCCGCTGGCGGGGCATCCTGCTCGACGTCTGCCCGCCCGTGGCGCTCCTCCTGGGGCAGTTCGTGCTGATGAAGCTGTTTCTTCTCGCCCTGGATCTCCGGCGGCGCATCACGAGCCTCCAGTTGCTGACTCTCTACAGCCGGCGATTCAACTCGACCCTGAGTCTCGATGAGCTCCGGCTGATCATTCAAGACAGCTACGTGAACCAGACCGGCGCCGAGGCGAGCGTGCTGGTCATGCCCGGGGACCTGCCGGAGGACCTGGAGGTCCACCACGGCAGCGCTCCCGTGCCGGAGGGCGTGACGGAGTGGCTCCTGGACAAGGAACTTCGAAGCTGGCTCGCCGATCACTGGACCAAGAGCCCCGTCGCCGTGTCCCTCGAGGAGTGGCCCGGACACCCCGCCCCCGGTTCCTACCGGGAGGATGAAGTGCTGTTCCTGCCCCTGCTTCATCGAGAGGTGGCAGAGGGGTGGCTGCTGCTTCTGGGCCCGGACATTCTTCCCGGCGTCACCAGTGAGGAGGAGGCGACATTCTGGACCACCCTCTCCTCCATCGCCTACACGGCCCTGCAGAACGCCCGGCACTACAAGCTGGCCACCGTCGATGGCCTGACGATGCTGCAGGTCCGGCACATCTTCGACCTGGAGATCAAGAAGGAGTTCGCCCGGGCTGCCCGGCATGCCGGCAAGCTGTCCCTGCTGTTGACGGACATCGACCACTTCAAGAGCTTCAACGACACTTACGGTCATCAGACCGGCGACCGGGTCCTGCGACTCGTGGCCGACCAGGTGAAGCGAAGTATCCGCCTCACCGATACAGCCAGCCGGTACGGCGGCGAGGAGTTCGCCGTGGTCCTTCCCGAGACCGACTACGAGGGCGCCCGGCTCCTGGCCGAGAGAATCCGGACCCGGATCGAGGCGCTCAGGATTCCCCACGAAGGCAAGGAGCTGGAAGTGACCATCAGTATCGGCCTGGCCAGCATGGGAATGACGAAGGCGAAGAAGCCGAAGCAGTTCATCGAGGAAGCCGATATCGCCCTGTATGCCGCCAAGGAAGGGGGCCGGAATCAGGTTCGAAGCTACGGGGCCCCCGGCGACGGCGTCGGTTGACCGTGACAGGAATGCGAAATGGGACCCGAGGGGAGCGACGGCGAAACCTGAGAACCCGCATCACTCTCTAACCGTTCGCCCTACTATGGATGCCCGCATCCAGGACGACTGAATGGCCGAGTTTTCCCGATCCGTTCGTCCTACTATGGATGCCCGCATCCAAGACGACTGAATGGCCGAGTTTTCCCGATCCGTTCGTCCTACTATGGATGCCCGCATCCAG
>JAJFLN010000371.1 GCA_021772705.1 Candidatus Cloacimonadota bacterium
GTTTCCGTCCGGAAACTCCCAATCCGTTCGGCCCGAGCCTGTCGAGGGCCAGTGTTGGAGCGGCAGAGGCCCCTCTCCTGAGCTTGCCGAAGGGTCGGGGCGAACGGGTTTCCAGACGGAAACCAGCTACGGAATACCTCATCCCCACAGCCTTATTCATAATCGGGTACCTCGCTTCAGAGATCCGAAGACGGCTCGACGCCGCCAGCACGGGCCATTCGACTACTGACCTTACTCTCGAATCCCGCCGGTTCGCAATATGACTTGTCCTGGGCCCCAAGTTCTCACGGCGCCCGATCAAGGCGTCAACGCAGCGCGGAAACCGACGTCCACTTCCATGATCACCGGCGACAGCCCCCAGCACTCCATGATGTAGAGATCGTCGGCCGGCAGGTTCCAGCTGCCACCCATGATCGATCGGGGACGCCGGATCTCGTGACGAGGCACGATGGCCCCGGACTGACTGACTTCATCCTCGTCGCCGGCCCATTCGGGAAAGTAGTCGGCTGAAAGCTCCCAGACGTTTCCCAGGAAGTGATGGCATCCGAAGTAGGACTGTCCCTTGGGGAAGCTGTCCACTGGAGCGGTCCGGATGTAGCCGTCCGGTTCTTCCTCTTCCCCGGACAGGCCGTTGAACCGGTAGCCCTCCTTCTCCAGATCGAGCTTCGATCCCCAGGGGAACAGATGGTGCTCCGGACCCCGGGCAGCGTACTCCCATTCCGCCATGGTGGGCAGCCTCAGGCCGGCCCAGTCCAGGTAGGCCACGGCATCATTCCAGGAGACGTTCACCACGGGATGATCCTCTGCCGGTTCCCACCAGGGCGTGCCAGGAGCCGCTCGCTTGGTCTCCTTCCAGAAGCGGTTGTACTGCTTCCAGCTGACCTCGTACTTCCCGATCAGATAGGGGGCCAGCTTCTCTCGAGTCGCCTTGCGAGCCGTGTCTTCGGCTTCCTTCTTGCCAATCTCGAAGACGCCCCCGGGAATCAGCACCAGGACTTGACCATCCTTATCGTTGCGATACTCCTCGAAGCCTCGTTCGTTCTTGCCCAGGAAGGTCAGTCCCGGCCCGCTCACAGAGCCGCCAGGTACAACGGTGGGGTCCGGCTTCTCCAGGGGTTCGGGCTTGACGACCCGGGTCTCGGCGGCCTTGGCGGGTTTTCGAGAGTTCCCGGACCCGGCATCTGCGCCGGCCAGCCAGACCGGTGCGCCCAGGACAAGCAGACAAGAAGTCAGTACTCCTGCTCGGATCGTTCGCAAGTTCATCAGCTATCACCCGGGAACAGCGTCCCGTTCACACCCAAACCCGATGGCCAGACATCAGCATAGCCACGAGGCTCGGAACCAGCGGTGTCTCACGTCACGCCGGCCTCCGTAACCTGCAGCCCTTCCGAACGTAACCCAGATCAACCTTTGTTCCGAAGTCTCTGTAATCCCCTTGGCATGAGACGCGGACCTGCAGAGGAGCCGGCCCCCTTCGTGGTGGGCCGGTGTTTTTCATTCCTGGCCTCAGTCTTCCTGCCGCTCCTTTCTCTGCCACCAGGGCGGACGGCCGTCGGGGCTGTTGAAGTAATACTGCCTCCCCTCGGAGGTGGTGTGTATCAGGTACTTCTTGGGCCCGGCCTGGGCCCCGCCAGCCCCTATCGGGTCCCGGATGGGAGAGAACATGAGAGCCCAGGGCAGCGGCAAGGCGACCAGGGAAGGGAAGGTCGACATCAGAACATGGGTGATAATCGCTGTCGTCATGGAGTGTCCTCCCTGGGACCAGGAGATCCGGCGCCGAACTGGCGCGGAAGATCGAGCCGGAAGCAGCTGCCTCGAGGCTGATTGTCTTCGACGTCGATGTGGCCTCCGCAGGCCTCGACGGCCATCCGGCAGAAGACCAGACCCAGGCCCCGGCTGGTCCGGGCGTCCTGCTCCGCGTCCCGATCGAGGCGAACATATTTCTGGAACACCTTGTCCCGGTGCTCCCTGGGGATTCCCGGCCCCTCGTCCCGGACCGACAGTTCGAGGCGATCCGGTCGCTGCCCCTGACAGACCTGGATCCGGACCGTCCCATCACCGGGAGAGTACTTGAGGCCGTTGTCCACCAGGTTGACCAGGACTCGGCGCAGCAGGTCCGGATCGGTCTGGATCACCGGGTCCGATAGATTGATGTCCGTCTCGATCCGCTGGCCCTTCTCCTCGGCCTGAGCGGCCGTACCGGATGTGACCTCGCTGATGAGAGCCTCCAGATCGACTCCCGAGATGCGGGGGAGAAGCTGCCCGTCCTCGCCGCGGCTCACATCCAGCAGGTCCAGCACCATCCGATTGACCCCCTCGGCGGCGCGAGAGATCCGGGCCGAGAATCGCCGGGCCGGCTCGGACAGCTCTTTCTGCCGCATCAGCAGGCTGGCGTTCATCAGAATCCCCGAGAGGGGGTTCTTCAGGTCGTGCACGATGAGGGACGTGAGCTCCTCCTTCTGGTCCTGCATCTTCAGGAGGGAAGCGTGCTGGGATCGGATGACGTCGAGGCTCTCTCTGAGCTCCACCATCAGCTGCTTCACTCGGATCAGGGACCGGACCCTGAGCAGCAGCTCCGTCCGCTTGATCGGCTTGGTGAGGAAATCGTCGGCCCCCGATTCCAGGGCTCGATCGTTGGCGACGAAGTCATCGAGAGAGGTGAGGAATACGATGGGAGTGGAGTCGCCGCCCTCCAGGCCGCGGAGGCGGCGGCAGGTCTCGTAGCCATCGATGCCTGGCATCAGGATGTCGAGGATCACCAGGTCGGGCTGCTCTCTGGTGAAGCACTCCAGAGCCGAGGTCCCGTCCTCGGCGCTGACGACGGAGTAGCCGGAGTCGACCAGGTGCCCCTCCGCGACGGCTCGGCTCAGGGGATTGTCGTCGACGACCAAGATCTTGCTGCTGTCCAGCGACTGCTTGTCTGGCAGGGCTATCCTCTTCCCTCTGATCCGAGGCGCGCCGCCTCCCGGTTCAGTCTAGCCTCGACACGCCGGAGTTCGCCACGCACCTCTTCGATCAGAGTATCAGCTCCGGACAGCTCGCCGGCAGCCCCGAGAGACTCCAGCTCCTGACAGAGCGCAGCGAGGCGAAGAACTCCCAGATCCCGGCAGCTCCCCTTCATGGAGTGGGCTGCCAGACGGAAAGACGGCGAGTCGCCCTTCTCCCGGGCCTCTTCGAGGGAAGCCAGGTCCAGGGCGCATCGCTCACGGAACAGACGGAAGGCTTGCAGCAGAAAGGGCTCTCCTTCCTTGGAGGGCAGCTGTGAAAGCCCCTCGAGCACCTTCTCGTCGATCAGGACCTCCTCGCCGGTAGATCCGGAGCTGCCGGCGACGACGGGGTCGTGAGGGACCTCGTCGTCGGCGGCGAGTTCGATCCAGCGGCTCAGGGCAGCCCTGAGCCGACGGGGGTCGACGGGCTTCCCGACGAAGTCATCCATCCCGGCAGCGAGGCAGTCCTGCCGATCTTCCTCCGTGGCGTTGGCCGTCAGTCCGATGATGGGGACCTTGGCCCGGCCGCCTCCTCTCCCCCGGATCTGGCGTGTGGCTTCGAAGCCATCCAGACGAGGCATCCGGCAGTCCATGAGGACCACGTCGTAGGCCGTCTCGGCGAGCCGGGCGAGAGCTTCCATCCCGTCGGAGGCGACATCGACCCGGCAGTTGAACTTCTCCAGGAGCCGGACAGCGAAGAGCTGATTGACCGAGTTGTCCTCCGCAAGCAGCACTCTGCCCCGGGCGGCACAGACAGGAGGAGGCGTCGAAGGGCATGGCGCGGCAGCCGGGACATCCAGGGAAGCTTCTTCGGGGTCGCCGGAGCCGATCGGTGCCGGGCTGAACCGGAAGGACCGGATCTGGCGCAGCAGGCGTGAGACGACGATCCGGCCGCCGGAGGAGCGGATCCAGGCTGCCTGACCCAGCCCAGGGTCCCGGCGAATATCGATCCATTCAGAGTCTCTGGATTCACGAACGTCATCGGAGGCAATGACTACAACACATCCATTGACACCCTTCAATGAAGCAGCTTGCGAGGCTGCCTCCTCCGGAGACGTGGCCAGGCCGCACCGGTGGCCGTCACCGGCGAGGCACTCCAGAAGCAATCCTCCTCGTGCCTCGTCCTGGTCCAGGACCAGCACGGTCTGGGCAGACTCCGAGGGGGGGGACTCCTCGCTCCTGTCCCGGGATACGAGGAGAGTCACCAATGTCAGATGGCCCCCGGAAGGCAGTGAAACCCGGCGCGTGCCACCCCCCAGGGCGGCGGAGAGACGTCGAATGGCAGGCAAGGCGGACCACTCTTCCGCGGTATCGCCGGCATCGGCGCCGGGTTCACGGAGGGTCAGCTCCAGCCCCACTTCGCGGCCACTGTCGTGGAAGCGGGCCAGCTCCAAGATCAGAGGCCCAGCCTCGGCTTTTCCGCCCCTCGGGGAGACCATGAATCGGAAGAGCAGAAGCACCCAGCCAGGGTCTGCTATGACCCACCGCGGCGCTCCCGGTAGCCGGGCGATGGTGAGGCTGCGGGGGTCTTCGTCAGCGGAAGCCAGATCCGCGGCCAGCTCCAGGACCCGATCCAGATCCAGCCGCCGAGGTTTCTGGCGAGGTCTCCAGGCTTCCATTCCTCCCGACTCGAGCAGGTCCTGAAGCAGGCCGAGTATCCGGCCCAGGGCGCCGGGAATCTCGGTACTTCCGGAGCGAACCCACTCCCCAACGGCGTGGCTCAGGCCCAGGGAGACGCTCTCGATCAGGTCCGTCTTCAGGCGGGAGATCCGGCGGCTCTCGTCGAGACTCTTCTGAAGCTGCCTATCGACTTGCTTGCGATCTGTGACGTCGTGAGCGACGGCGTGGATACGGCCCGCCTCGCTGGCCACCAGGGCGAACCAGAAGAGCCACCGATGAGAGCCGTCCTTGCAGAGGAAGCGAGTCTCCAGCTCCAGTGCGTCCTGGCCATGCCGCAGCCGGTCCAGCTCGGCCGTAAGGGGCGCCCAGTCCTCCCGATGGATCAGGTCAGCCAGCAGACGCCCGGTCAGCTCATCGGCATTCCACCCGAGGATGGCCGTCCAGAGGGAGTTGATCTGGGCCAGCTTCCCTTCCGGTTCGATGATACAGAACATGGCCGGGGCTCGCTCGAAGAACAGGGCCCGCTCCTCCTCCGCCGGACGGCGACGGGTGCTCCAGAGCTGATCGAACTCCGTCGACCCTGGTCCCTCCAGATGCTGGCGCCGATCTTCCAGATCCCGATCGGAGTCAGCCACCAGTAGAGATCCGCCGCTGCCGAACACCTCTTTCGGCAGCCCCTCCGGGGCCCGTTCCGGGTCCGGTTCGGCTAGCAGTTCCGAGCCGACCCGAGTCGCCGGCTCCTGTCCCCGAACGCGAATCCGCATCAACCAGAGCAGGCTGGCCAGCAAGCCGATGAAGCTCAAGACCGCCATCTGACGAACCGGCGAGAGCCGGCTCACACGGGCCAGATCGACGGCAGCACGACTCTCCTGCTCCTCCCGGATCAATCGCCTCAACCGTTCCAGACCTCTGGCCAGATCATCATAATGCCGGTCGACGCGGACCATCTCACGAATGGCGCTATCCCGGCGCCCCTTCTTCAACCGGCCCACGACCAGCCCGGCGGTCTTCATCAGGCCCCGCAGGCTCTGCTGGACCTGGTCCAGATCACGGGCCACCCGATGTCCCGAAGGGTCGGCCAGCCGCGCCAGCAACAGCTGCCGTTCCCGGCCGATGCTGGCCTCGAACCGGAGGCGATCGACCCGGAGAATCTCCAGGGAAGCGCCGGGAGTGGAGGTCCGGGTCAGGTCCAGACAGGTCGACTTCATGCCCACCGCCAGGGCCTGTAAGGCGGCATACCGCTCCATGCGCTCCAGGGGCTCCCGGGAAGTCTGAATCGCCTCTGCGACATTCTCGAGAGACTGGTGAGTCAGCCAGAGCGCCGCCAGCAGACCGGCACCGAATCCGATCGCCATCACCAGGGGCAGCCAGCCAGACCGGCGGGAACGCCAGGACTGGAGCCTCTCCGGTTGTGTATGCTGAACAGGCATCGGCGGTCCAAACTACCAGGAATCGGAGGAGTTTACCCGCTCCCAGTGCGCCATCCCCCCCTCGGACACCCCACGATCTCCCCTCCCGTGACACGGAACCAACAGAGTGACTCCTCCTGGTCTGCCCGGGCCCGATGGGGTCTCGAGCGGCTGCCGGAGGTGCTCCGGAACAGCTCGATCCGTCAGAAGCTCCTCTTCGTCGCCATGGTACCAGGCAGCGTTGCCCTGGTCCTGGCTTGCGGTGT
>JAJFLN010000372.1 GCA_021772705.1 Candidatus Cloacimonadota bacterium
GAATGAAACCTCGATCTGAGGTATGCCGCGGGGCGCCGACGGAATCCCTGTCAGGTCAAACCGGCCCAGGGTTCGGTTCTCGGTCGCCATCTCTCTCTCGCCCTGCAGCACATGAATGCTGACTGTGGGCTGGTTGTCAGCTGCAGTGGAGAAGATCTGACTCTTGTGTGTCGGGATCGTGGTGTTCCGCTCGATAAGCCGAGTGCAAACGCCGCCCAGGGTCTCGAGGCCCAAAGACAGGGGCGTCACGTCCAGGAGCAGGACGTCCTTCACCTCACCGCCGAGGACACCAGCCTGAATCGCGGCGCCGATGGCCACACATTCGTCGGGATTGATGTCCTTGCGGGCATCCTTGCCGTAGAAGCCCTTGACCACATCGAGGACCTGGGGCATCCGGGTAGAGCCGCCCACCAGGAGTACGTCGTCTAGTTCGCTGGCGGGCATGCCCGCATCGGCCAACGCCTTCTTGACCGGCCCCTTGGTCCGGTCGATGAGGTCGGACGTCATCTGCTCGAAGACAGACCGGGACAGGTCCAGAGACAGGTGTTGCGGCGTTCCGGACTGGTCGACGGTGATGAAGGGCAGATTGATGTTGGAGCTGGTCTTGTTGGACAACTCGATCTTGGCGTTCTCGGCAGCATCCTTCAGGCGCTGGACAGCCATCTTGTCCTTCGAGAGGTCAATACCGGACTGCTTCTTGAACTCCGAGATCATCCAGTCGATGATTCGCTGATCCCAGTCATCGCCGCCAAGGTGATTGTCACCATTGGTGGACTTCACCTCGAAGACGCCTTCCGATAGCTCCAGGATGGAGACATCGAAGGTCCCGCCGCCGAGGTCGAAGACCATGATGGTCCGGTCCTTGCCTTGCTTGTCCATGCCGAAGGCCAGTGCCGCAGCGGTAGGCTCGTTGATGATGCGCAGGACTTCCAGGCCGGCGATCTTACCGGCGTCCTTCGTCGCCTGCCGCTGGGAGTCGTTGAAGTAGGCGGGCACGGTGATAACAGCCTTGGTCACGGGCTCGCCGAGGTAGGCCTCTGCATCCTTCTTGAGCTTGATGAGCGTCTGGGCGGAGATCTCGGGGGGCGAGAACTGCTTGCCGTCCACATCGACCCGGGCGTCACCGTTGGTGCTCTTGACGACCTTGTAGGTCACGATGGCCCGTTCGGACTCGACTTCGTCGTACCGGCGGCCCATGAAACGCTTGATGGAGAAGATGGTCTTTTCCGGGTTGGTGACAGCCTGCCGCTTCGCCACCTGACCCACGAGACGCTCGTCGTCCTTGGCGTAGGCCACGACTGAGGGGGTGGTGCGGGCGCCCTCGCTATTGATGATGACTCTTGCTTCGCCACCCTCCATGACAGCCATGCAGCTGTTGGTGGTTCCCAGGTCGATACCAATGGTCTTGGACATCTGATGTCTTCCTTTCTTCTGGCTGTGATACAGCGGTTGTAGCTTTTCAAGGTCCCCGCCCGAGAGGTAGGGCCCTCCGCCAGTCAGCAAGCTTCAGGCCAAGCCAGCAGAATCTCTATTCATGCGGGTTCTCACGATCGGAAAAGGCGGGACGAAACAATCCTACTGTTTCACCGAACGTTACAGTCTGAAACAACCCTCAGTCGCGGGAGGCCTCCCCGGGCTCGTCGGCTGGGGACCGTCCATCCTCGTCCTCTCCGTCGGTCGCCAAGGCGCCGCTGCTGACCACGACCTTGGCATGTCGCAGCACCCGTTCCCCAATCAGGTAGCCCCGCTCCACTTCGGCTGCAACCACACCCTCGGCATGGTCCGGCGAAGGGGCCTGCATGACTGCCTCGTGCAGGTTCGGGTCATAGCTTTCGCCGACGGCGGCGATGGGCAGAACCTCCTGCTTTTCGAGATAGGACGTGAAGAGCTGATAGATCTGTCTCGAACCGGTCTTCAAAGCTTCGATGTCGGTAGAGGCCTCCATGGCATCGATGGCTCGATGAAAGCTGTCGATCACGGGAAGCAATCCCCGAAGAACCCGCTCTTTCCGCTCCGCCAACTCCCGCTCCCGGTCTCGCTGATGACGCTTTCGGATGTTGTCCAGATCGGCGGCGTGACGCTGCAAGCTGGCAAGCTGGGCCCTGAGGGATTCGACCTCCTTCTGGAGGGCTGCGGCCTGCTCCGGCGTGGGAGGCTGAGCCGGAGTGGTCTCCATGGCCACCGGCTCCTGGGAGAGCGGCGCGCCTGCCTCGCCTTGGTAGTCCTGCTGTGCGTCCTCCTGAGGTCCGGCGTCACCGGAGGTGGAGGTGTCGATGTCCTGGGCCTCGGAGGCCTGCGTTTCTTCCGTACTCGTGCCGCTCGATGTCTTGTCGTCGCTCATAGTTCCTTGTCAGAGAACACTCTCGATAGGGAGTCCGATACATGATTCACGTAGTTGATTATCCTCGGGTAGTCCATGCGGCGTGGGCCCAGGATGCCGATGGCTCCCTGCACGGACCCCCGAACCCGATAGACGGAACTGACGAGACTGAAGTCCCTCAGTACCCGATCCTCCGGATTGGAAGCGACGCCCATGAACGTGATCTGGGCCCCCGTGGCTTGGGTACCGGTTAGCATCCTGACCAGTACTTCCCGCTTTTCGAAGGCATCCAGGATGGCCCGGGCCTTCTGAAAGTTCTGAAACTCCGGCTGAGCCAGAACCGAGGAGGTGCCCGTCAGCAAGACCTCCCGGCTCGAGGTTGTCTCCAGCTTGCTGGAGAAGAGCTCCATGGCCCGTCTGATGGAATCCCGGTAGGAACTCTCGACCTCCTGAAGAACGACGAGGCACTCTTGCAGGAACTCCGTCAAGGGTGCCCTTCCGAAGCGATCGTTCACCATCCGGCCGTACAGGTCGAGACGGTCCTGCGGAACGGGCTGGTCCACGGGCAGTAAGTGGGCCTCAGCGTGATTTGCGTTGGTCACGAGCACGGCCAGAACCTGTCGTGGATCGACTGCTGTCAGCTGAAGACGGGTGAAGGTGCTGTTCAGAGGGGAGGGAAAGGCCGCAACGGCCACGAGTTCCGTGACCATGCTGAGGATCTGAATGGCCTCCTGCAGCAGCTCGCCGGCCTCTTTCGTGGCCACCAGGCTTTCCCGCTCCAGGCTCTCGAGGCGCAGCTCCTCCGGCTCATCGGCCCGAATGTCGTCCAGGCTGGCCACGTAAGCACGGTAGCCCTCGTCGGTGGGAATCCGGCCCGCCGATGTGTGCGGCTGCAGCAGAAACCCGAGTTCCTCCAGATCGGCCATCTCGTTGCGAATGGTGGCCGGGCTGTAAGGTAGACGGAATCGCTTTGCCAAGCATCGGGAACTGACGGGCTCGGCAGTCTCGATGAAGAGAGCCACCGACAGCTCCAGGATCTGCCGTTGTCTCGCAGTGAGATTGTTCACGGTGAGTCTAGCCTTCCAATAGATTAGCAGCCAACCCAGGGGACTGCTAATTCGTTATATCACGCCCAAAGTGAGACAGGCAAGGGACAGATCAGTCCGAGGGGCATGACAGGGCCATTCGCCAGCCCGAGAATGGCGAAACCGAGGCAAATTGCCTCGGTTTCGAGATGACGCGGGTTTGAACTGAGTAGCTCCCGATCAGGGAGTGAGACCCTTGTTGGGTCCGAAGAACTTGGCGAACTCCTGGAACCGGATGATGATGGGAGCCATGAGGATGATGAGCAGTGGCGGGAAGATGCAGAACACCGTCGGGAACAGGATGAGGACTGGAGTTGCGTTGGCGGCCTTCTCCAGGTCCTGGTAGACTGCGACGCGCATCTGCTCGGACTGAGCCCTCAGAGTGGAGCTGACATCAATTCCGAGAGTGGTGGCCTGAACGATGGACTCGACGAAGCTGAAGAACGCCAGGATGTCGATTCTCTCGCCCATGTTCTGCAGCGCCTCTTCCATTGTTGCGCCCAGGTCCAGGTCCTGATGGAAGACTTTGAGCTCCTCCATCAGAGGGCTGGGCTCGGAGAAGGCGACGAGCCGCTCCACAGCCATCTTGAAGTCCAGACCGGCCTCGATGGCGAGGCTGATGAGGTCGATGACGTAGGGCAGCTCCTCGAAGATCTTTTCCTTGCGCTGCCGGGCCCTCTGCTGGATCTTCAGGATCGGATAGTTGAGCCCGAAGCAGAACATGATCAGGGCGCCCATCCAGGGGTGGGGCGAGAAGATCGTTCCCGCGATGCTGCCGAGAATGCCGAGGGTGAAGAGACCCAGGACCACGGCGGTAACTTCCCGGGCTGCCATGAGCTCTTCGCCGTCCATTTCCAGCACTCCTGCCGCGTCAAGGTGCTGCTTGTTTGCCTTGATGACATTGGAGTTCTGGTCCAGACCGAGTGTCCGATTCATCTGAATGGCAGCAGAGATCAATGGCCGGGCCAGGGTGAGAAAGAAGCGAGCCTCTACATTCAAGGTCCGCATCGTCGTGTCCTTCCCTCCTCGCATCATCTGATAGATGAGCAGGAAGGCGACGAAGAGGATGAGACAGATAATGGCTACGAAACCCATGGGTCGCTCCCAGGTCAGATCGAAGAGGTTCGGTTGAGGATGGCTCTGAGAATGACGATGCCGAGAATCTGGAGGAAGATGGCGCTGTAGAATGCCAGCTGCCCCAGAGTGTTGTTGTGCAACGACTCGATGTGCTCAGGATTCAGGTAAGAGAGGATGATGTACAGTGTGATCGGCAGGGCCATGACGACATAGGCGGAGTATCGCTGCTGCAGTGTCATCGACTCGAGGCGACCTACGACCTTCTTCCGTTCTGCGACGGCGAAGATGATCTGGTCATAGAGAGCGATCAGATTACCTCCCGTCTCACGCTGGAAGAGAGTGGCGGTGACGAAGAGCTTGAAGTCCTTGCTGGGCACTCGATCGAGCAGATTTCGCAGGGCTTGCTCGAAAGTGACCCCCAGTTCGATCTCTGCCAGGACTGCATTGAATTCGCTGCGAATGGGATCCGGCATGGACTTGGCGACTAGCTCGAAACCCTGCTCTAGGGTTCGGCCTGCCTTCAAGGCACCCGAGATGATGAGCAAGGCGTTGACGAGCTGTTCGCCCATCGTCTTTGCCTTCTCTTCTTCCTTCCTGCCCATGAACCCGACTACAGCCACGTTGATGAGCAACAGGAAGACGGCAACAATATGGACCTTCAGCTGGAGGATGGCCCAAAAGAAGAAGACCAGGATCAGGTTCAGCATCAGGACCCGAACGCGCTGAGCCGGTGCCAGCCCCTGGATTCGCCGATACAGGAGGTAGACGGCGAACACGCCGAGCGTGACCAGAACGATCTGGATCAGCGCGACGATTACGTTGCTGGTTGCGCTCATCAGTTGGCTGCCTCCTTGCTCGACTTCGGCTTACTCCCCTTGGCCGGTGGCTTGGCCGGTGGCTTGGCGGACTTTGCCGCAGCCTTGGCCGCTGGCTTGGCCTTGGCGGAAGAACTGCCCTTCCCGAATATTCGCTCCAGGGTATCTCGTTCGGACTGCACGTAGCTATTGAACCTCAAAGGCGGCGCGACAACCTTGATCTTGCCCTTGATTGTCCCGTCCTTGAGGATGACCTCCCGCTCGAACTTGAACACATCCTGAATCACGTACTCGTCAGCCTTCATGTCGAGAACCTCTGTGACTCCGATGACCTTTCTGGTGCCGTCACCGAACCGTCCAATCTGAATGATGAAGTCGACGGCTGCAGCGATCTGCTTTCGAATGGAGGAGAGAGGGATATCGAGACCCGCCATGGTGCACATGGTCTCGAGGCGAAGAAGCCCATCCTCGGCGCTGTTGGCGTGGATGGTGGTCAGAGAACCATCGTGACCGGTGTTCATGGCCTGCAGCATGTCGATGGCCTCGCCGCCGCGGGTCTCACCGACGACGATTCGGTCCGGCCGCATCCGGAGCGCGTTGCGCACCAAGTCGCGGATAGTGACCACGCCCTTACCCTCGAAGTTGGGCTGACGGGTCTCCATACGAGCCACGTGGGGCTGCTTCAGCTTGAGCTCGGCAGTGTCCTCGATGGTGACGATTCGCTCATCCTCGGGGATGTAGTTGGAGAGGGCATTCAAGAGAGTCGTCTTGCCCGTTCCCGATCCGCCGGAGACCAGAATGTTCATCCGGTTCCGAACGGCAATCTTCAGGAAATCAGCCATATCCTGGGTCATGCTGTCGTATCTCTTGATCAGATCGTCGACAGTCAGGGGAGTCTCGGGAAACTTCCGGATCGTCATCTGTGGACCGTCGACAGCCAAGGGCTGAACGACCACATTGATCCGGGACCCGTCCTCCAGCCGGCCATCGGCGTAGGGGCTGAGATCGTTGACCGACTTGCCGATGATTCGCAGCATCCGGTCGATGACGGTGCGAAGATGCTGGTCATCGAGGAATGCCTTGCCGGAGAGCACCAGCTTGCCGCTTCGCTCCACGAAGATCTTCTCGTGGCCGACGACCATGATGTCGTCCACGTCAGTATCCCCGAGCAGATCCTCCAGGGGGCCGAAGCCGAGGACGTTGTCGAAGGTCTCCTTCTTGAACTCATCCTTTGAAAGGCCAAGGAATGGAGGCAATTCTTCACGAGAGAAAATCTTCTCCGTGATGGCCTCTACCTGAGCCTTCAGCTCGTACTTGTTCAGGGATTGGCGCCGATCAATCTGATCGAGAATCCGTTGATGGAAATCCTTCTTGAATCTCAGGATACGCTCTCGCGTCCTATCGTCCGTTGCAACCGCTCCACCCACAGGAACCTCCTCGATCCGCTGCCCCTTGGTAATCACGTCAGGTTGCGGCATCGTATCATGAGGTCAGGGACCGGTCAAGGCGATCACCTGGGCACGTGATCGCCTGAATTGATCGGACTTTTCACAACATCACGCTCTGAGCCCAGACCACCGCAGCCACCCGCGCCGCCCCTGGACCTCGGGGTCAGAGAATTCCAACACCCACCCCCGGCAGGTCGGGCATGCTGGGATAGGGATTGGGCATGGAACTGACGTTCCTTTGCAGGCGATCCAGGGCCTCCAGATAGACCAAGTCCCGGTGGAACACGGTGGCCCTTCCCGCCGGGTCCACTCCCGTCACTGCGAGCCGGACGAAAGGAGCGCCGGAGGAGCTGTCGGCAAGGAGCGCCACCTCGAAGCGATCCAGATGAATGGCGCTCAGCCGGACTCCGTTTCGGTAGAACCCGGCGTCGGGCTCTCCGGAAGGCACGAATCGATATCGAACCGTCTCGAGACCCAGCTCCGAGAGCTGACGAGTCAGACTGCCGCTCTCGATCTCCGGGACAACGCTGATCTCGATCTCCTGGCCGGACACGATCCTGACAGGCCGAGGAGTGGCGCCGGTCCCGGGCTTTCGCCGAGGCACGGCGATCCTGTCCAGGTCACGCCGGATCCACTGGGTGGCGATGATGGCAGAGCGCGTGG
>JAJFLN010000373.1 GCA_021772705.1 Candidatus Cloacimonadota bacterium
AACTCCTGCTGCACCCGGAGCTTCTTCAGGCTGGCCAGGACCCGATCGAGTTCCCGGGCGTACCGCTCCTTGTCGAACTTCTTCTGAGCTTGCTTCATGGCGTTCGGATCGAGCTGGGTCTGCCCCATCAGGTCCCTCATCTGCTCCATCAGCTGCTTCATTCGCCCGTCGGCGACCTCGTTGAACAGCTCCTGGACTTCCTTGAGCTTCTCCAGGGTCCCGGCGTCCACCACATCGTTCTTCTGCATCTTCTCGAATGTGGCGTCCATCCGGGATGCCAGGTCCTCTGCTTCTTTCCTGAGCCGTTGCTGCTTTTTCGAGAGGGTCTCCAGATTCTGCTTCGTCTTCCAGTCGACCTTGCCTTCCCTCTGACGGATGTCCTTCATCGCCCGGGCCAGCTTCTCGTCAATCTCGTTCTGCTTTCTGGCCAGCTCCTCAACTGTGGAGATCTGCTCGTCCTGCTCTTCTGCGGCCTCTTCGTAGACGTCGCGAAGGTAGGGTATTCGGATACTGTAGGACTTGGAGCGGCCCACGTGAGGCTCGGCTCCTGGCCGGGCGTCGGTGGCCTCCACGTGGTAGGTGATCAGGTCGCCGGGCTGGAAGACGCGCTGCCTCAGATCCCAGAGGGCTTCGAGGGTGACCTTCTTGGTCTCTCCCTCCGGCAGCACCAATGGCTCCTCGTGATCGCTTGTCAGGAAGGTGTACTCGAACCGCTGGGTCAGTCTGTACTTGAGCGTCATGGAGACGATGCCATAGTCGTCGGAGGAGAAGACCTCGACGGGGATGGAGGTCACGTCGACAACGGCGAGGGAGAGGTCGTGGCCTGGCTCGAGGATGTAGACCAGGGGAGGACGATCGTCGATGACCGAGATGTGGTGTGTGACCGGCTGGTTGCCAAAACCCTCCCCCCCCATGAGCTCGATCCGGTAGGTGCCGCTGCGGTCCGGTGTGAACTGGTGGGCGAACCGTCGCGGAGACGGCTGCCGCATGGAGACGTGACGGGTGCCATCGAGGATCAACGTAGCGCTCGTCAGATCCGCCGAGGCCGTCCCCTGAAGCTCGATGCGGGTACCCACGGGAGCCACCAGATCGCCGGAGCCATCCTCCTGAACATCCTCGGAAAGCCCCATGTAGTCAGGGTAATGATATCGGACCCTGAGCTCGGTGATGGACGGGGGACGAACCACGGTCACCCTGTAGACCGGGCTTCGAAAGGGACCGGCCTCGAAACGATAGGCAAAGCTGCGAGTCAGACCCGTGAGACGGACGGAGTAACTGTCCAGGCCGTCCCGCTTCCCGCCGTGGCGAAGGGAGACTCGCTCCTCCTTGTCTCCCTTGAGCATCACGGGGAACCGGCCAGTGCCTTCCAGAGTGAGTTTCACCAGCAGCTCCCCTCCTTCCGCGATCCGGGCGTCGCCGGGTGAAACACGGAACAGAACCGGTCCCTGAGATGACGTGCCCAGCAGGGAGGAGCTGTAGCGATTAGCGATGTAGATCACGGCATCGCTGCCCACTGCGAAGATGGCCAGGCTGACCAGGGCCGTCCAGCCCAGACTCCTCGATGCGCTTCGAAAGGCAGTGGTGTCGGGCATTTTCCAGGGTTCGGCGCGGAAGCAGAGCCTGGCTGCTTCCTCGGCGCAGGCCTGTACAAGAGCCATGGAGTAGCCGTGGCGATCGGCGTCGGAGGAGCTGGAGAGCTCCACGGAGGAGACGAGTGTGTTCTTGAATGGGAGCCCGGAGCGGCGCTCGAAGGAGATGGCCAGTTCGCTGGGATCGTCCTCCCGCAGCTGGCGGGCGATGAGACCCAGGAGCAACAGGGCGAGGAGGAGCAGGAAGCTAGCCAGCAGTCCCGCTCGAACTTCGGGAGGCAGATCCATGCCGTAATCGGCCAGGAACAGGGCGGAGGTACCGGCCAGCAGGCTGCCGAGGAAGAGGCAGACATGGCGTTTCAATGCGACAGAACGCCGGGCTCTGCCGTAGGCCGCCAGCTGGGTTCGCAGTATTCGGGGCAGTAGATCTACAGCCAAGTCAAAAGCTCCTGTGTCCCGACTGCTGGGACATCCCTGTGCAGGGTCCCGTTCCCGCAGGTGATCGGGACCGGGTTTCAGGATATCACGAAGCTCCGAGGGGCTGAAGACTATAGTGATATCACCACCTCATGATAATCATCATGATATCGCGATATCCTCACATCCTTCATGTGCGCCCAATGTCCCTCCCCCGGGTCAGGTCATGGCGCCCAGGGGGGGGTGGAAACTAACGTAGAAGCTGACGCACGAGGCTCCCGGCTCCCCGCCTTCCGCCACCTCCGCGTCTCGGCCCTGATCCGTGTTACAATGGGGAGTTCACCGGAACTGAACCGGAGATTCGCCTGATGCAGACTCTTCTCGTGCCAGCGCCCGTGGCGGGTGCCAAGGTCCGAAACTTCACGACCCAGCAGCTTTGTGTCTTGGGCGCTGCGGGAGCCGTTTCCTTTCTGTTGATGACATTCTTGAAACTTCCTACACCCTTCGCGGAGTTTCTGAAGTACGACCCCTCCGATGTCCCCCCCCTACTTTGCGCCCTGGGACTGGGTCCGCTGGCCGGCTTTCTGACCGTACTCGTCCGGGTTCTGTTGAAGCTCATGATCTTCACTCGAGATCCCATCGGGCTCGGCATGAACCTGATTGCCAGCGGGTCCTTCGTGGTGGTAGCGGGATTGCTGGCCCGACACCCGGCCCGGCGCAACATCATGTACGGTGCCCTTGCCATCGCGACCTGTGCCATGACCGTCATCATGCTTCCCGTGAACTTCTACGTCCTGCGCTTTGGCGGATACGTGCCGGAGGGCGATGTACTCCAGTTCCTGGTTATCGCCATCGTCCCCTTCAATCTGATGAAGGGTCTCTTCAACTCCGTCCTCGCTGTTCTGCTCTGGCGACGGCTGGAGAGCATCCTTCGCCGGTTCGGTTCCGTGGCGCCGGCCACAGGCGACCAGGCCCTTCAGAACTCCTGAATCCGGGGAAGAAGACGACGGGGCGAACGGGTAGAAGGTCGTCCCAGCGCAAGATCACGAGAAGGCCGCACCCAAACGACGGCCGCCCCCTTGAAGGGACGGCCGTCATTGTTTCTGTGCTGAACGCCTGGGCTACGGCTTACTGGTTGCCGTTGTCAGCCTTGATGCGGGCTGGCTCTCCGTCGCTACCATCAGGGGTCACCACGGTGGCCGTGGTGGGTGCCTGGGCCGGCTCGGACTGGGTTGTTGCCGGCGCGTTTGCGGGTTTCAACCCGGACTGATAGGCGTTCAAGGCTGCCTGATAGGCTTCGAAGGCTGCCTGACGGGCTGCCGGATCGGCCGGGATGGCCTTTGCGGCGTCGATGTAGGCCCTGTAGGCAGCCTGGTAGCTAGCCTGCAGCTGGGCCACGTCAACGACGGTCTCGGCAGCTCCTTCGGTCTTCTCCGACTGAGTGGATGCTGTGGTCGTGTCAGTGGTCGAGGTGGAACTGGTGGTGGTGCCAGTCGAGCCCTCGCTGTCATTCCGGCGGTCGTGGCTCTTGTCGTACTGTCCATTCTGGTCGTAGCCGGACCGATTGAATCCCTGACGGTCAAAGCCCCCTCGATCGAAGCCTTCCCGGTCATAACCCTGGCGGTCATAGCCATCCCGATCCCGGCCATCCTTGTCGAATCCAGCCCGATCGAAGCCCGACTTGTCGTGGCCGCTGCTGTCGAAACCATCCCGGGTGTATCCGGCGTTGTCATATCCCTTGGGATCGAATCCCTCTCGGTTGTACCCGGTCTGGTTGTAGCCCGCCCGATCGTAGCCTTGGCGGTCGAAGCCGCTCTGATCGAAGCCATCGATATCAAAGCCTTCCCGGTCATATCGGGGGGCTGGAGTCCACCCGGGAGGGGGACCTTCACCACGACCTCCGTCGTCGTTGTCACCGCAACCGGCGATCAGCACGGGCATCATCACCAGGACCAGGATCATCGCAGTTCTAATCATCGTCTTCATTGAGTATAAAGCCTCCTCCAGTACCGCTTCCCGCGTCGATATCACCGATCTCGCCCGGGTCATGCACTCCTGTTCAGTACCGCTGGCATGACCCGAATCGAGCCGGCCCTCGTGTGGGCTCTGGTTCAACTACGGGCCTCTGGCCATGAAAGTTTCCAACCCGGGACTTCCCGTTCCTTGTCCGGCCCTGTCTCATTTGATAAGATCGTCGAGATGTCAAAAGGGAAGAAACTTTCTGATCGCCTGAAGCCGGACCGAACCAACACTGAACGTACCCAGGGGCCCGTGATTCGCAACAAGGCCCATACGGACATGGTCATGATGCGGGAAGGTATCCGTTCATGGCGGACCCGGGTTAGATGGCTGTTCGCCCGCAGCTCCTTTGTGATGATCAGCTTCGCCATGCTGATCGTCCCCATTGCCCTCTTTGGCACTTCGTCTCTCTTCCCAGGTGCCTTCGGTTCCGACTATGTCCGGACCTTCCTCAACGCTGCTCTCGGAACGGCGATCGTGATGGTCCAGATCGGCATCATCTTCAAGCTGTATGCCCTCTCGATCGACCTGGAGATCTGGTTCTACAGTCTGGCCGGCGCGCAAGCGACCATGCTCACCTCCGGCAAGACCAAGTTCTTGAAGCTCTGTGCCATGGCTTTCCTGGGCATCAGCATGGTCTTTCTCGTCTGGGGAATGCTGGTCCCCCTGATCCATCGAGATCCCCATCACGATGCGACTCTGATTCTCGGCGGGACCCATCACTTCATCAACCTCGCCCTCGATACCTCGACGGACAAGATGCACAAGCTGGCTGTCCTGTCCCTGCTCATGGCCATCGTGTCCCAGCTCTACTTCCTGGAGCTCAGGCGCGAGGATCTGAGGTCACACGCCGAGAGGCGTTGAGACCCGGTCGACCGGATTGACCCACCTCCGGCCCATCCATACCGCTGAACCGGACCCGGCTTCGTCGGCCCTGGCACCGATTCTGGTAACCACCGTCGGACTGGAGGATCACTACGACTGGGACGCTGAGTTCGGAGACTCTCGAGGTCCCTTGAAACTCGAGATCGGCCCGGGCCGTGGAATCTGGCTCAGCACCATGGCTGAGAAGGAGCCCGAGAGCCGCTGGATCGGCGTGGAGTACAAGCTGAAACGGGCGCGATGGGTCGCACTGAAGGCTCTCCGGAAGAACCTCCCCAATGTCAGGGTCATCTGGCACGAGGCACATGAGGCTCTGTCCCAGATCTTCCGGCCTGGCTCCATCGATGTCATTCACATCAACTTCCCGGACCCCTGGCCCAAGCGGCGCCACCGGCGACGGCGACTCGTCCAGCC
>JAJFLN010000374.1 GCA_021772705.1 Candidatus Cloacimonadota bacterium
CTTGATTTGCCGCTCTCTGGCCAAGGCGTCTTCACGAGTGGTGAACTCACAACTGTAGGCGAGACGAATCGGCTTCCTCGTGGCCGTATAGCCGCCGCTCGTTCCAGCTTCGTGCTGGGCAAGGCGCGTTGGAAGGTCGTCTGTGTGACCCACGTAGTAGGAGCCATCGGAACACTCGAGGATGTACAGGAAGAATGGTCTCATGCCTCAAGGGAGCTACGCCATGCCTGGCCCCTCGACAAGCTCGGGCGAACGGAGGAGGGGACCCCCTACGGGACATGCACCCGTGGCGGAGCCTCACGTTGACAGTCGCCAGGGGCGGTGCTAGTGTTCCTGCTCGGATGCGGTCGGACCATTCCCACTCCAAATGATGAATCAGCGCAAGATCAGTCTCAAAGCCAAACTCGCTTACGCGTTTGGCCTCATACCGATCATGATCTTGGCTCTCGGTGTGGCCTGTCTGTCGAAGTTGAATCAGAACAGCCAGCTCATCGCCGGTTACACACGCTTGCAGATGGAAGAGCTGCTGGGAAAGCGGACCCAGGTGCAGGAAGGATTCCTCTGGAAGATCTTGCAGGAGAGGCTCGGTGCTCTGGGGGATCGGGTGGAGGCCAGGTCTTCCTCCCAGCCGTTGCAGCGGACACTGGGCAGCCGGTCGCCCTTGGTTCTGCAGGACAGCGGCGAGTCGACGGCGGCGCAGATGGCGTCGCTCCTCTCGGATCTCCGGGTGTCGTTCCTCACCGTAGTTGGCCCGGAGGGCAAGACCGTTGCCAGAGCGACGTCACCGGGTTCCGCCAGCGATTCGGCATTCTCCCAGCGAGGAGGGCCTGGAACGGCTGACCTCCGGTCCCTCTTTGACAAGGCGCTGAAGGGAGCCACCGTCACATCCATCGAGGCTCTACCTGTCGAGTTGCTACGACTCGAGAAGATCACCGACGCCACGGCCATCCGGGGAGTGACGAGCCCGGGACAGAGCCTTGCGGACCAGGCCAAGGTCGGCCAGGAATCCCGAGGCTTGACGATGATCGCAGCCGCGCCGGTCTACTCCCCCAGTCGCAGAATCCTGGGCGTGGTCTTTGCCGGCCAGGTGCTGAACAGGAACTCGGTCCTCATGGACGAGTTGAAGAGCGCCCTGAACGCCAGCAACGGCTTCATCGCATTGACGCTGGGAGCGCAACGCATCCTCTCCTCGGAGAAGGAGGACATGAACCAGGCGCTGGTTCAGATTCCCCCCGGTCCCTGGGGTGAGTTCACGAATTCAAAGAGTCTCGCCGGTCAGCACGACCTGGGACTGGGGCGGGCCATTATCAGGTTGAGCGCCGTGAAGGACACGTCGGATCAGGTCATCGGCGCCCTGCTCTCTGGCGTCCAGGCCAGCGTTTCGGATCAGGTGCTCTACTCCATCGACAGTTTCAGCGCTTCGGCCCTGGCGAGCACCCGGTCGACGATCATGATGATTGGATTCATCATCATCCTCTTGACCATCGCCGTCGGCTACAGTCTGAGCGTCCGGATCACGGGCCCGATCCAGTACTTGATCGAAGTCTCCCAGGCCATCACGGCCGGCGATCGAGAGCGGCGCGCCGAAATCGAGAGCGGCGATGAGTTCGGCTCCCTCGCCGAGGCCTTCAACGTGATGGCCGATACGATCAGCGACAAGATCCAACGGTCCGACGCGCTGATCGGCGAAATCCAGGGCAGCACCCGAAAGCTCGCCAGTTCGACCAGCGACATCTCCGCCATCGTTCAGCGCCAGGTCAGCGGTGCCACGGAGCAGGCCGCCAGCGTCAACGAGGTGACCACCACCTCCGAGGAGATCGCTGCCACGGCGCGTCAGATCTCCGACAACGCAGCAAGCGTCAAGGACATCGCCAACGAGGCCACCCGTGCCTGTCAGAAGGGTACGGAGGACACGTCCAACGCCATCACCGGCATGGGCTCACTCAAGCAGCACGTCCAGTCCATTGCCGAGAGCATGCTCGTCCTGGGCAAGAACTCCCAGAAGATCGGCGAGGTCATCAACATCATTGATGAGATCAGCAAGCAGACAAACCTGCTCTCACTGAACGCGGCCATCGAGGCCGCCGGCGCAGGAGAGGAAGGCAAGCGTTTCGCCGTCGTCGCCGTGGAGGTCAAGCGCCTCGCGGATCGGACGGTGGATGCCACCAAGCAGATCAAGGAACTGATCGATATGATCCAGAACTCCACGAACAAGACCATCCTCCTGACGGAGGAAGGCAGCAAGTCGGTGGACGAAGGATTCCAGATGGTGGAACAGGTCAGCACGTCTCTGGAGGGCATCGTCACCCTCGTCAAGAAGACTGCCCGAGCCGCCAACGAGATCAGTCTCTCAACGGGTCAGCAGACCACGGCTACGGATAACATGGCCCAGTCGATCTCCGATGTCAGCCGGGTGGCCGCCCAGGTTCTGAAGAGTTCTGAGGACACCCGGAAGACCGTCGGCGACATCAACGATCTGGCCGACCAGCTCCGAGGCCTGGTCAGCGACGACGCGAGTCAGGCTTAGCTGGGACAGCCGCCAGGCCGTTCTTGAGCTCCAGCACCAGCTGTTCGAGACGCTTGGTTGACCGGGGCGTCTTCTTCCGGATGATCTCCCGGATCCTTCCTTTCCCGTCCAGGACGACCATGTTCAGCCGCCCTCGGGTCACGTTGAAGTCTCTCTGGAGTTCCCGATTCCAGTCAACGACCCAGTGAATCTCGGTCCGGTCGAATCGCTCCAGTTTGGCGGGCTCGAACTTCTCCCGTGTCAGCTGCACGTGACGATCGATCTCGGTCCGGATCTGCTCACTCGCCTTGCCCCGGGACACGACGAAGGGGAGGCTGCCAGGGTAGAGGACGTTGACGAAGACCAGTCCCGGATCTCCCAGGAAGTCCAACGACTGATCTGTGAGCCAGGCCTTGGCTTCTGCCTGGCTCTTCTGATCCACGAAGGCGAGAATCGCGATCTTGCCGGCGAGCGTCCCGGGGGAGACAGTCAGTCCGTGCAGGTCACGCAGCTCGAACTGAGGCGCGTACTGATACTCGAACACCCGTTCCATCCGGTCGACAAATCCATTCACCGCATCGAGCAGGCCGGGCTTCGACTGAGCGCTGGCTGTCGAAGAATCGAGGAGCAGGGTGGCGAGTGATACAGCGACGATCGCAGTCAAGACGGATCGGGGGGAAGCGTGACGGGCCATCTGTTCTCCATCCTTCATCAAGTATCCGGGGGGAGCTGGACTTCGTCTGCTGAATCCCCGTGGTGCCACGACTCTCGCCCCGGCCTTGATTGACTCCGACCAGGCTGCGTGCTAGATTTCGGCAACCTTGGCTACCGGCCAGGATCCTTATCGGATGCCTGGCTCACGGGGCTGACACTTCTATCCAATCTCGATGATACGCAAGCGAAGTCTGGCCCGGCAGGTGGCAATGAAGATCCTCTTCCAGGCTTCCCTCGTCGAGACCGATACAGCCGAGAGTCTGGAGTACTTCCAGGAGGATCTGGCGCTGGAACCCGATGTGCTGCAGTTCGCCCAGGAGCTGGTCCAGGGCGCCCGGCTGCACGGCAGCGAGATCGACAGGTCGCTCAAGAAGTTCATCCAGAAGTGGGACCTTGACCGGGTCGGTAATGTCGAGAAGGCTATACTTCGCCTGGCGGCTTTCGAGCTTCTCTACCGGACCGACATTCCGTCCAACGTGACCATCAACGAGGCCGTCGAACTGTGCAAGGAGTTCAGCACGGAATCGTCGAGCAAGTTCATCAACGGTGTCCTGGACAAGCTCGCCCGGGTGCAGTCCGAGACGACAGCTGAGTAGGCGGCCCTTATCGCAATGCCCCTGAATTAGTGGCAGGAATGTTTGAAAACGAGGGCTCTGCCCTCGAACTCCCGCCAGGGGCCATCGGCCCCCGGACCCGGATGAACAGGTCAAGCTTTCGTATGTCATTCAAGTGTTCATCAGCACTCTCAGTCCCACCAGTCCAATTGGGGGTTTGGGGAAGCTGGCTCCCCCAACGGGGTGTGGGGCTGAGCCCCACTACAACAAAATCCGTCTTATCTCACCGGCATGGGCCCTTATCGGACCACGGGACCACGGGACCCACGGGACCACGGACCACGGGGCCGCTTCCAGGGCCGCGGACAGGAGCCCGCCCGCCCCCATCCGGGCAGAGCTGGCGAGAGGTTCCCTCCCCTTGTCCTTGAAACTCTCCATCGATTCGACTCTGACGGTCTGGAAGGAAATTGCTGCCGGACTGGAACAGGAAGGTCGCCTGTCCGTCAGCCATCATGACGGATCGGTCGCCATCGAGTCCCTGGCACGTGACACAATCTTCATCCTGCCTCGCTCACCGTCGACGGTGGACCTCGCCGGTTCCGCGAGCGCCCGGGTGCTTCTCGTCGGTGGAGATGCAGACCGCAGGGGATTGCCCGAGGGTGGCGATCCGGCACTGCTCCGGAACATTCTAGATCTTCACCTGGACCGATTCGAACTGGAGCAGCAGCTAGGCGAAGCGAACGCCCTTCTGAGCGAAGTCGGGGCCATCACCCGGCTGGCCGGAATGGATGAGACTCTCTCGGAGGTCTGCTCGACGAGCTGCACGGCCACCGGATCGCAGGAAGCCCGGCTGTACCTGATGGGCCCTGACGGCCGCTTGGTGGAGGGGACCCTTGAGTCCACTGTCGAGGCCTCCCGTGTGGACGGCCAGAGCCCCCTGGGGCGGGTGGCGAGGGACCGGGACGCATGTATCCTCACGGCCTCGGAGGTGGCGGAAGATCCGCGGATCAGAGAGTTTCTCCCTCCCCACGGGCCAGCCCACTGTCTGGCTGTGAGCCTCCTCAGCGAAGGCAGGCTCATCGGCCTGCTGGTCCTGGCCCGATCATCCCCGGCTTCTCCCTACCAGGAGTCGACTCTGGAGCATGCACGGATTCTGTCCGGCGCGGCGGGCATCGCCATCGACAACCTGCGGCTGTACCGGGAAGCGCGACAGTCCTACGATCGGCTCATGGCCACTCAGAAGCAGCTGCTGCAAGTGGAGAAACTCTCTTCTCTCGGCCAGCTGTCGGCCGGCATCGCCCACGAGATCAACAACCCGCTGTTCGTCATCATGGGCAACCTGGAGCTCGCCGTCGAGCGAGTGGACGGGCGGCTGAAGTCCTACCTGCAGAAGGCGCTGGGCAACGCGGAGCGAATCAAGAAGATCATCATGGACCTGAGGGAGTTCTACGCTCCGTCGAAGAACGTCTTCGCCGAGGTCAGGTTGAACACGATCCTGGAGAATGCCATTCCCATCGTCAATCTTCAAAACGCCAGGTCCACCATCGAGTTCCAGCTGGACCTGGCCGAGACGCTGCCCCCCGTGAAGGGCGACGACAACCAGCTCCTACAGGTAGTGACCAACATTCTCCTGAACGCCGTCCAGGCCATGCCTGACGGGGGCAAGGTGACGATTGCCTCCCGGTCCATGGATGGATTCGTCCTGGTCAGCATCGCAGACGACGGAGCCGGCATCCCGGCGGATCAGCTAGATCGCATCTTCGACCCGTTCTTCACCACCAAGCGGGACTGGACCGGAACGGGCCTGGGGCTCTCGGTCTCCCACACCATCGTGGAGAACCACATGGGAAGCATCGAAGTCGAGAGCGAGGCCGGCCGCGGGACCACATTCAAGATCCGGCTCCCGGCTATGGGCTGGGTCCAGGCCTCCGGTGCGGGCCTCATCCAGGAACCGGAGATCATGCTCGTCAATCGAGGCGTCTCGGTGCTGGTAGTCGACGACGACGAGAACACCCGGGAGTACATTCAGGAGATGCTCGTCGACTTCGGCGTAAAGTCCGACACGGCCTGCGACGCCTACGAGGCCCTCCGCCTCGCCCGGGTGAAGCCCTATGACCTCATCTTCCTGGACAACAAGATGCCCGGCCGCAACGGCCTCGAGGCGGTGGGGGACTTCCGTTCCGAGACTCCCGACACCAAGATCGTGCTGCTGACGGGCACGGTCACCATCGGGCTCGATGAAGTTCGCCAGCTCGGCTTCTACGGGATGCTCCGGAAGCCTTCGACCCGGGCGGAGATCTTGGAGGTAGTCAAGCAGGTCGCAGACGATTGACGAGGCCCGGCGGACCGCAGGCCGGTTTAGGACCAATGCCGGTGAGGTAAAACGGATTTTGTTGTAGTGGGGCTCTGCCCCACACCCCGTTGGGGGAGCCAGCTCCCCCAAACCCCCAATGGGACTGGTGCGACTGAGAGTGCTGATGAGCACTTGAATGACATACGAGAGCTCGACCTGTTCAATCGCGGTCCAGGGGCCAATGGCCCCTGGCGGGAGTTCGAGGGCAGAGCCCTCGTTTTCAAACATTCCTTCCACTCATTCATGGGCATT
>JAJFLN010000375.1 GCA_021772705.1 Candidatus Cloacimonadota bacterium
GGCCATTCCGCTGTTCCGAAGCCTGCTGACTCCACCGGGTATCCAGCCCACGCCTCGGCTGGACGGCGGAGTGGGCGATCTTCTCGGCCAGGGCCCCCTGAACCAGGATAGTGAGGGTCGTCAGGTCCCCCGTAGACTTCCCGTTCGTCACTGGTCCGGCCTGGACCCCCAAGGCAACGAGACCTTTCGCCACTCCATGCCAGACCTGTCTCCGGCTGATGGCACCGCTCCTCTTCTCGCCTATCCCCCTGCCGCCGAGGGCCTCGAGGATCCGTCAATGACAGCTGGCCTGCCTCCGGCCGGGGAGGGAGATCGATTTCACGGCATTCGGGTGTCGGGACGTTACCTGTTCCCCCGGGGTTCCGAGCAGCCCTCAGGTTTGGGGGTCACATTTCGTTACATCCGGGGCTCCCTGGTACCGATCTTCGAGGGGTTGTCCGTGGTTCTCGGCTTTGCCCTGTTCCTGTTGACCGCCCTCTGTTTCTCTGAACCTGGCCGGATGGGCTTTCACGGGTCGATGGCCGCCCTTGCCTTCGCCGGGCTCTGGTTCGTGGAGGAGGTGCTGCCTCCCGGGTTGGGTCACGGAGCCGCCGCTACCGTGATCCCCTTCGTGGTCCTCCTCCTCTTCCGGTCCGTGAGGTGGTTTCTGAGCCCCGGGATGCGGCAGGACGTGAGCCGCGGTCTGGGTCGGACTGTGACGATGGGAATGACCTCTCCAGGCGAGGTTCCTATAGCGGATCTCTTCGACGATGGCGACGGGATCAGCTTCGTGGCGGAGCCGAGGGAAGAGCCGGAATCGACCCGGACCGACAGGGTTGCCGTCCCGGAGCCGAAGGGACCTCCCTCATGATCCGACGGCCCAGCAATATCCCGGTTCTGTCTGCTGCCGCTCTGCTCTGTTCCCTGGCGGTGGGAGCTGGGGCGGCGCCTTCCACGCCCGGACAGGTGGCGATACCCGTCGCCGAGTACGAGGCGCTCCTGAAGAGGGCCGAGGGACCTCGCTGGACGACCGGGAAGGCCCAGCATGATCTGACAGTCACTGACGACAAGACGCTACAACTCTCGCTGACCCTTGAAGGGGAGCTGTCCGGTTCGGGGCCGGCCCTGGTACCTGTCCGGTCCACCGCCGGGTTTCATGGGCTCCAGGTGGAACTGGACGGTAAGCCGGCGGACTGGATTCCCGCCGGCGGAGGCGCTGGGTCCGTACTCTGTGAGACCGGCGGCTCCCATCGAATCACCCTTCGGGGGTACAGAGCTCTCCAAACCGAGAGCGGCGGGAGACGGAGGCTGGACCTGGACGTGGAGCTGGCTCCCCTGAGTCGACTTTCCCTGGGCCTGCCAGCCCCGGCTGGAGCCGTGGAGTGCTCCGGCGGCATTCTGGAGTCCCGGGCCGGCGAGAAGCTGACCCGGTTCCTCCTGTTCCCGACGGAGCGGGTCCGCCTCGCGTGGGGAGCGAAGGAGGCCGCCGTGGACTCGGAGGCCATCAACCTCGATGGTCTGTTCGTGGTGGAGGAGGGGTTCACTAGCTGCCGCGTCTGGATCACCCTGGGGCGCGTCGGAGCCCTCACATTCTGGATACCCGAAGGATGGAGCCTGGAGTCCCTCCGCTCCGGACCCGATGGACGGGAGACTCGCCATCGAACCTTGAGCCGGAGAGGTCACAGATGGAGTCGGCTGGTCACGACGCTCCTGGACGGAGACCCGGCGGTGCAGCAATATGAGCTGGTCCTGAAGTTGCCCCGTTCCCCCATGGAGGAACAGGTGGTCCTGGAGCTTCCTGAGTTCCCTGACCGGGACTTCCGGGGCAGGCTCGCCTGGGCCGTGTCGTCTGGACTGGATTGCGCGGGTACACCCATGGGGGGGCTGAACCCGATCGGCTCCGAGTTGCTCTCACCCGAGATGCGGCCATTGGGGGGAGCCCGGCTGAAGGCTCAGTATCGGTACTCCGGTGGCGAGGGCCGGGTGGTGGTGACTCTGCCCGCTGCCGATCCTCGGTCCCTGGTGGCAGAGGAGACGGCGGACCTGACGGTCCGGTCCCTGTTTGCTGCCGACGGATCGCCCCTGTCGTGGCTCCACTATTCCTTCGGCAATTCTCGGGCGCGGATCATCGAGTTCGAGATGCCCCCGGGCCATTCAATCGCAGCCGCCTTTCAGGATGGCCGGCCCCGCAGGATGGGTCTGAAGTCCGGCCGGCTCGCCGTGCTGGCTGGACCCTCGGAGGGAGGGTTCCGGAGTTCGCTCGAGTTGCTCGTGACCCACGGGTTACCGCAATCGGCCTCTGGTCCGGTGCTCCAGATTCCCACCGCTACCGTGAAGGTCCGGTCTCTGCTCTGGCAGGTAGAGAGTCCCCCTGGAACCCAGCTGGGATGGAACACGACTCTCGAGAGGGAGGATCCGACCCGATACCCCGACGGAGTCCTTCCCACTTCCAGCGGCGTAGCGGCCCAGCTTGCCCCCCCTCGAGGTGGGGGTGAGAAGATCTTCCGCTCTGCTATGAAGGAGCCGGCCGGCGCCGTCCGGCTGGAGGCCTGGGGATTGACTCGTTCCTGGAACCGGGCAGTCGAGACGGGACTCTTCCTGCTGGCCTTGTTTCTGCCGCTGATATCACTCTGTCGCCGGCCGGATCTCCGGTCTGCATTCCTGGCCCTCTTACCTGCACTGCTGGGCGTGCTGCTGTTCTGGAGTCAGCTGGAGTCCCCCTTGCGTCCGCTGCTGGCCGGCTTGGCTGTGGCCGTCGCCGTGTCGATCATGAAGCGAGTCCTGATCGTTCCGCAGGGGTGACCAACAGGACCACGACAGATGAGTTCAGATACCAGCACCGGACGGGGGGTCAACATCTCCGAGATTCTCTTCGATCTCGAGAGTGAGGTCGAGGATGTCCGGAAGGCCGCCGTGGCCTGGCTCGCCAACTCCGGGGATCGGAGCGCAATAGAGCCCTTGAAGCGGCTCACGAACGACCCCTCCGTTTCCATCCGTTTCTTCGCCCGAAAGGCCATCGCCGCGATCGAGAAGAGGCATCCCGGTGGTGTCAGCCGGGCCCCCAGCCCCGCTGCCGGTCCGTCGGCGGCAACAGGCTCGGGTGGAACGGCTGATCTAGCGGCCTGGGCTGTGCGCCTCAGGGACCTAGATCCGGACACACGGTTGCAGGCCGTCCTCGACACCTACAGCGCCCGGCTGGAGGGATTGCTCCCGCTCCTGACGGCGATGCTCGAGGCCGAGGAGGAGGTCACGGTTCGCTCGGCACTGGTCAGCGCCGTGGGCCGGTACCAAGATCCCGGTACGCTCCAGCTCCTGTTCCGGTTCCTCGACGACGGCGACAGCCGGGTCAGGGCGAACACGATCGATGCCCTCGCTCGATTTCAGGACCCCAATGTGATGCAGCAGATTGTGCGGCTATCCGGGGACCCCGACAACCGCGTCCAGGCGAATCTGGCCAGAGCTCTTGGCCAATTCGATCCCCAGTTCCTCCACGATCAGGTCCAGGCCATGCTCGGCTCCGGTACGCAATGGATGCGGGAGAGCGCACTCTACGTTCTCTGGGCGGTCCGGGATGACTGGTGTCGTGGTGAACTGGATGTCATCGCCAGCGATGCCTCGGAGGAGCCCGAGTTCCGGGATCGGGCCAGGCAGTTCCCCGAGGGGTTGGCGCGACTGTCCAGGCCGATTCAACTCAAGTCTCTGGGAGATCCGACCGCACCGGTGCCGGTACCCGAGCCGCAGCTTGATGAGGGCTTCCAGCTCCCGGAGGATCTGGCCGCCAATGAACCTTCTGCGCCGGACCCGGAGGGAGACCTGACGGTGACGGACATCTCCCACCGATCCGCCGTGCCCCCCCCTGGACCGGTGCCCTCGATTCCGGCTCCTCCGGACCTGGATGCATCTCTCCTATCGGCGGTCTCGGCGCGGCAGGCGGCTCCTGATGTGTCCCTGGCCTCCGAGGCCCCTGTTGCCACGGTGTCGCCTGCGGATCCGGCAACCCCGGCGCCGGATGCCGGACTGCAGGAGATTCCCGAAGACCGGCAAGGGTTGCTCGACATGCTGGGGGACAAGTCCCCCCCCATCCGGCTGGCCGTCCTTGCCAAGCTCAAGGCCTTTGACGACGACGACGTGTGGCAGCGTATCGAGATGCTCTCCATGGATCGGGATGACGAAGTCAGGGAGGAGGCACGGCGGCTGTTGCGAGGCCGGTATGGCGAGGACTCCGTCGAGGACCTGTCCACCATCGCTCTATCCATGTCCAAGGGCGTCTCGGTTTCGGAGCTTCGCCGGGCCAATCAAGAGGCAGCCGCCGCCGAGGCCGGGGGGGCGGCCCAGCCCGTCGGGGACGGTTCGAGCCAGTCCTCCAAGCCTCGGAGCCGGGTCCGTCGTACGGCCTCCAGGGCATCCCGGGTGAGCGTCTCGGCGGCCAATCGAGTTGCACCGGTGCCGGCCAGAGCCGACGAGGGCGGCCAGACCTGGAAGATAGCCGCCGGCGCAGGAGTGTTCGGTCTGTTGCTGACCGTGGGGCTGATCTTCAGTGGCGGCGGAGACTCCAGCCGGCCATCGGCCACGAAACAGCCAGCTGCGGGGGGAGGGTCCAAGCTTGCCCGGGTGGCCAAGGCGAAGGACCTGGGCAAGTACATCGGACACGCCATCCCTCTGAAGGGAAAGCTCGTGGAGGTCAATTCCCGGAAGGACCGATTTATAGTCGAGACGGCCCACGGCAAGATTGCTGTCCAGTTCGTGCGTCCCGTCACGAAGGCACCGGCCGTGGGGGAGGCCGTCGAGGTGGACGGTGTACTCTTGGGCCGGACCCGAGAGCGGTTCGTTCTCCTTCGAGGCCGCAAGATCCGAAAGTCCCAGTGACCCGGCCTTCCTGTACACCGCGGCCCCATGCAGGGCACGCTTTCGGCCGGCCAGGGGTGCGGCTTTCTCGTGATCTTGCGCTGGAGAAGCTCCCCCCGTTCGCCCCGAGCCATCTGTCGAGGGGCCTGAAGGCGAGGACGGCCTCTCGACAGGCTCGGAGCGCACGGATCTTGGATCCGGGGACACACGACTGGACCCGAATTCACCGTCGGCTTCCAGGCAGCACGGGTACCTCAGGAATCCGGGTCCAGTCGTATGTCCCCGGATCCACCGGAACGGATGACGGCTGCGCCCGCCGACCAGGGGCGCATGTCCCGTAGGGGGTCCCCTGGCCTATTCCGGATCCGTTCGTCCCGAGCTTGTCGAGGGGCCCACAGGCGCTTGCTTCGGCGTTTTGGCCTTGGCCAGTTCGCGCAGCTTTTCCCAATCCTCGGCTATCAAGGCCCGC
>JAJFLN010000376.1 GCA_021772705.1 Candidatus Cloacimonadota bacterium
GCGAGGCGAGGTGGTCCGGGAGCTGGTCGAGTTCGTCGATGCCGTCGTGGTTGTCCGGGCGGCGCTTCGCGGTTTGGTTCGGGAGTCACAGGCTCCGCGTATAATCTGCCAGTGCAGCAGACGGGTCGAACCTTCGCCGCCTGACGGCGGCTCATGGCGCCCCGCAGCTGACCGCGAGATTATCCGCTGTCGATGCGCGCAAAAGCAACAGACGGTCTCTCATGCTGTCACTGACCAGAAGTCAGATACTTGTAAAACCAATCAGAGACCTCTCGCTGTAGCATACTTCGCGATTCCACTGATAGACGCCTTGCCTCCAGGGCCATTCCTGCCGGCGCTTCACCAACGATACTGGCTCGAGTCGCCTCGAATGCCACCATCCAATCTGCCTCGACCTGCGGTAGCGGCTTCTGCCCCCCCAGCCCACCTAACAATATGTAACCAATGATTCGCGCTTCAGACGTCTCATGCCTTGTCGCCTCTCGCGCAATCCCAACCAATCGTCTTTTCTCAGTGTCCTTGAGAAGACTGATTCCATCAACAAGGCTGCCACAAAAGACAGAGGACAACTTGAAGTAACGCTCATAAGACCGAGGGGGGAGCTGAAACAACGTTAGCCCGCCCTCTCGAATCCACTCCGCAACTTCATCACCCGAGCACCACCGTCGAAACAAGAGACTGGATACATACGCACGCACTGCGCGATCAGTCTTGCCGCTGCCATAGTCAAGCGAGTAATGGGCTTCTATAATGTCGCCACAAAACGATAAGGCTGCTGAACTGCTCGCACTCGCGAGGAATTGAGGTGAGGAAACACGCGACATGCCATAGTGCCAAACGCAGGACACCAAGATGGCGCAAACCACCCCCACCACCAAAGCATGCCTAGTGTTTTTCGCAAACATTCTTCATCAGTGCGCGTCGTTTTAGTTCGACAAACACTTCGGTGCCTTTCGCGTACAGAATGGTGCGTTTCTTAAATGTGAAGCAGTCAGGGCAGTCATGCTCCACTGCGTCTATGCTGATATCTTCCCTGAGTGTGCACTTTGTGGAGTGATGGAGTGTTGACTCATCCGGTTTGTTGCAATCAAGAGAGAATACTCCTATCTTCTTGTAGTCATTAGCGCATAGGTTCAGCGAACACTTCGTACAAGGGCCCCAACCCATCCACGAACAGCGGTATCGCCCCTTCTTGTAGTAACGAAGAGCATAGACAGTCCATTTTCCATATGCCACTTGTGCCGTTCCTGGATCTTGGAACGCGTAGAGGGTGTCACCGATCGTCTTCAACATGCACGTATCGGGGCACTCGGTAGCCGCGTCGGCTTCCGTGCCGAGCGGGTCCCAATACCGAACAGGGTTATTATTAACGTATGAGTACCTAAGTTGACCTAGAACCGGGTCTACAGAACGAAAACGCCCAGTGCGCATGCCGTACCAACGCGCTCGGTAGTAGTAGAGTTGCGAGGTGTTCCAGAATTCACGTGCTGTAAAGGTAAGTCGACTGCTAAGTTCCGGAGGGGTCGTCCAAGTGCGTGGTGTGCCATACGTAGAGTAGCGGTAGGTCGCTATAGCTTCTGCACTGGTGCTTATTAGTTTGGTTATGCTAGCTAGATGGTCCTTCACAGAAAACCAGCTCTGTTGAGTTGCACTGGCGCGCTGGACCAGATGATCGTCTATGCGTGATGAGAATAAGTGCGAGCTAGATGTAGTTCCGTCAGAATGCAATATGGCCATACTGTTCTGTGAGACTTTGTCCCACAGCATCTTGCTGGTGACGCCCTGGGGATCTGTTGACGCGATGCGCCATCCGAGCCACTGTGGCGGCGCGTAGGCGTGCGTGACGAAACCCGTATCCGGGATCGAGACCTGGACGAGCATCTCGCGTGAGTCCCACCCGTAGGTGGTCGGCGTGGTGGCCGACGAGTGAAGCTGGGAGGCCATCTCGCCGTTGTCAGTCCAGCCCATCGTGGTCACTTCGGAGGCGCCGGGCCCATCGATCTGGGTGAGCTGGTCGGCGATGTCGACGGTGTAGACGGCGGTGCCACCGGAGGTGGTCACGCTGGTGCGGTTCCCGGCGGCGTCATAGGCGAACTGTTCGTAGGTCGAGTCGGGGTAGTCTGCGCGGGTGAGCTGATCCAGATCGTCGTACTGGTAGTCGTGGGTCCCCTCGTCGTCGACGCGGCGGGTGATGTTCCCCCGGGCGTCATAGGTCAAGTCCTCGAAGAAGACCTGGGTGGTGTCGGGCTTGCGGTAGTCGAGGTTGGTGAGCCGGCCGTTCGCGTCATAGGTGTAGTCGCAGTCGATGTCGTTGGGCAACACCATCGTGATCTTCTGGCCTGCGGCGTTGTAGGTGTAGGAGACGGTGCCCATGGTGTCGTGATCGATCTCGGTGAGCTGGTTGCGAGAGTCCCAGGTATAGGCGGCGGTGGAGTTCTCAATCTCGTCCACGCTCATCCAGGTGCGGTTCCCGGCGGCGTCCCAGCCCTGCCTCTGAGTCTTGTCGAGGTGGTCGTGGGTGATGATGGTGATGCGGTTCAAGTCGTCGAAAGTCTGGCTGATGTCGACGTTGGTGTCGGTGACCTCCACCATGTTGCCGACGGAGTCGTAGGCCATGCGGGCCGTGTTCTCGGTCGTGTCGTCGACCCGAATGTAGCGGGCCTCCGTGACCCGGCCCCCGTCGTCATAGTCGTACTGGATCTTCTGTCCCTTGGGGTCGCGCTTCTCCACGAGTTGCCCGGCCAGGTCGTAGGCGTAGTCCCGGGTGCGGTCGAGGGGATCGATCTCGGCCACGAGGCGGTTCATGGCGTCGTACTCGAAAGTCCAGGCGTAGCCGCGGCCGTTGGTGATGGAGGTGAGGTTGCCGTTGGC
>JAJFLN010000377.1 GCA_021772705.1 Candidatus Cloacimonadota bacterium
CTCAAGGCCGTGGAGGAGGATCCTTCCGACCCCAACGCCCAGCTCTATATGGGACTGGCCCATCTCAAGGCCCGGGAGGTCCAGAAAGCCCGTGCCCGTCTCGAGAGGGCCCTGGAGCTGGACCCCAAGAACGAGCGGACCCTCTTTTATCTCTCCGAGCTCGCCCGGAAGCGAAAGGACTTCGCCGCCGCCGAGAGCCATCTGCTGGAGGCCCTCGCCATCAGCCCCGACAACTTCGCGATCCTGAACAACCTGGGCCTGGTGGGATGTGAACAGAAGAAGTATCGCAAGGCGATCGGCTACTACACCAAGGCCCTGGAGCAGAATCGCACGTCCTTCGTCACCTTCTACAACCTGGGAGAGGCATACCGGAAGTCGGAGCAGTACTCCAACGCCGTCCGGGTCTTCACGGAGGCCCAGGCCCTGGCCAAGGACAATCTCTACCTCGCCTTCAGCCTGGCCGAGACCTACTTTTTCTTGAAGAAGTACGAGGATTCGATCAACCAGTACACCCGTATCCTGGCGTCGCCCAAGCGGTTCGATCAGCTGGGCAGAGTCTACTTCCAGCTCGGTGTAATCCACTATCTGCAGGAGAAGACCACCGACGCCCTGGGCTACTTCGAGATGGCGGCCCAGACGAGCTATGACCGGGTCCTGGTCGATGTCTGGCGTGCCAAGGTTCAGATCCGGCTCAGCCAGTTCAGTGAGGCTCTGAGGCTACTGAAACGGGCCACGGAGTCCCGCTCCCGGGGAAGTCGAGGAAACCCGGCTCAGATTCAGTATTACCGAGGCATCTCCTTGATGAACCTGGGCCGTGCGGAGGAGGCGATCCCCTGCTTCAAGAGCGCCCTGCTCTTCGACTTGCCCCGAGACAGGGTCTTTGCCCAGCTCGGCGCCGCCTACCTCAAGAAAGCCCTGGGAATGCCGAGCACCGTGGCGGCCGAGGCCCTGGATCTGGCCCTCTCGAACTCCCAGGAAGCCTTCGAGAAGTGCCTCGCCATCGACCAGCAGAACCTGGTGGCCCTCCTGGGACTGGCCCAGGTGGAGTTCATCCGTCAGGACTTCTCCTCCGCCCTGGACCGAACCCGGGCTGTACTGGCCGTGGAGAAGGACTTCCTTCCCGCCATGCTGCAGCAGAGCCTCTGTCACTACCGTCTCAAGCAGCCGCCGGAGGCCATCGGACAGCTCGAAGCCTGTCTGATAGTGGAGCCAAGCAACACCAACGTGATGTTCTTCTTGGCCCAGATTTACGCTCAAGGAGGACGATTCGCCGACGCCGAGGCGCTCTTCCAGCGGGGCCTGTCCATCGAGCCCAGGAATCTGGATGCCATGCTCCTCCTCTCCAGCGTGTTCGCCAAGACAGGCCGCTACCGGGACGCGGCCATCATGCTCGAGAGAATCCTCGATGGCGAAGGCGAGCTGGAGGTGAAGCAGGAGGCCCGGGAGCTCTACGCCATCGTCTCCGACACCTACAAGCAGGTCGTGGATCAGCAGAAGTCCGGGGTGAAGGGGAAGCTCGGAACCGCCGCCTACGTGGAGCAGCGTCTGGCCAAGCCCATGAAGCTCATCGAGAAGTCCCGAAGGGAGCGGCTCAACCCGGATGAGCGCGCCACCCTGCAGGAGTTGATCGACCGGCTGGTGCTGGACCACAACTACGTCTCACAGAATTCCCTGTTCGAGTCCCAGGAAGTGGCCGATCGGTACGCCACGGCACTCCGGGAGATGGTCGCCGTCCTCCGGGACCTCTGAGGGGCCGCGCAAGAATAAATGCACAGAAGTCGCGCCCAGATTTGGGTCAGATTCGGCTGGTCCGAGCGAGCGGGACCGGAGGCGTAGTAGGCTACGTCGAGGATTCCGCGATTGAGGAGCGGCCGAAGATGGCCTGAAGATGGGATGCGATACTGCGTCGTTATTCTTGCGCGGACCCAGAGAGCAACTTGCCTCTCCCTTCCACGTCTTGCCGCGCCATGGCCGGCGCTGTAGGATGGTCCTGACGCGATCCGAGGCCAGTGGAGACGCTGACCGATTGCGGTCTATTTACCGAAGTTAGAGTCAGGGGCGCACTTCAGCGCTCCTGAGTCATCATGTGAGGAATCCCCCGCGTGTTCAGTTCCCGCTCTGCCATTCTCTGGATGCTCGCCCTGGCCATCGCCGCGGCGCCGTCTTTTGGCTACACCTACAAGGAAGTTCTCGACATCTACCGGGTGTCGGGCCGCGAGCTGTTCCGCAACCAAGACCTTGCGGAGGCCATGCGGACTCTCCGGGATTCCCGCATTCTCTACCTCAAGTCGCCAAGCCTGCAGGGCTTGATGGAACGAGTCGAGACCGATGAGCTCCTCGGTGCCCTGGAGCGACTCCACGCCGCAAAGCTCCTTCCACCGGCCTCCCCGAGAAACGACACGGTCCACGACGACGGGGACGTCCTGGTGGATGCCCGGGCAAACTCGAAGGATAGCCGTTCCCAGAAGCCTCTCTATCGCGCCGGGCGAGTCACCCGGCCCATCCCCTACTACGAGAAGATCCGAGGACCTGACTATTACATCCTCGGCGGACTGCTCGACACCGGCACGGAGTTCGAAGTGGCCAAGGTCGGTCCCGGCGCGGGCGCCCTGCTCACCTTCGACGACGGCCGGGCTGCCTACATCGCCCGTCGTCACATCTCGACGCTCATCAAGCCCGAGTTCATGGCCAAACAGGATCCCTCCGGTGTCCTGGAGAAGAGGCAGCTCGGGCCAGCGACCTACTACCGGGTCCGGCACCGTTACGCCCCGGGCAAGAGCTCCAGCCTGAGCATCCTCTGGTTGCCCTTGGGCGAAGGGCTGACCATTCGTCCACACGTCACCAGTGCCTATGACCTGGTCAATCCGGGCAGCACCAAGGTCGACTATGTCCACGAAATGGGTCGCAGGTCCAGCTCTGTCGCTGCCCTGAATGGGACCTTCTTCATCAATTCTCCCGGAAAGGAGTATTGGGGTAAACCCCTGGGTCCGATCCTGAAAGATGGCCGGCTCCTCTGGTCCCACGACGAGAAGCGAGTCCTGGACATGAAGCGCTCTTACATCGCCGTGACCACCGACGGAACGGTGGTCATGGGCGACACCAGCAAGACAGGCCGCGCCATCGAACGGCTCAACCGGGAGGGCTCCTTCCTGACAGGAACTCCCTCTCCGCGACGGGTCCGGCATCTTCTGGGAGGTCTGGGCTGGCTGATCCGGAACGGAGACCCCATGGCCTGGGAGCAGTACGCCGGAACGCAGTTCTGGTACACCTACTACAGCTATCACACGAAGCGGCCCCAGACCGTGGTGGGCGTGACGGAGGACGGCCGGGGCCTGGTGCTGCTCGCCCAGGAGGGACGGCCCCATTCTTCACGTCCCATGAGTCTGCCCATGCTGGCCCACTACATGAAAGAGAACTTCCCGATCCACGACGCCGTCTTCCTCGACGGAGGCGGCTCGACGGACATGGCCATCGAGGGCAGGGCCGTGATCCGGCCCGAGAACAACGGGGGCTATCGGAAGGGCTCCACGGCCCTGCTGGTGGTCCCTAACCGGGAGTAGCCTGGAGCGGCACGCCTCTGACGGCCTACCTTCGGCGGCCCAGGGTCCAGCGATCGATGGCAGGAGTCAGACAGTTGGCCAGCAACACTGCCAGAGCCACGACGGAGACCCTGGCCAGATCGGCTCCAGCGGCGACTCGATCCCTC
>JAJFLN010000378.1 GCA_021772705.1 Candidatus Cloacimonadota bacterium
ACTGGTGACATGGATCGACGTTCCCTGAAAGACTCCGTACAGCTCTACGTTAACTTCGGAGACACGGTGGAGGTCACAGTCAACGGCGAGAAGATCGCAGGGGAGGTCAAGGACATCAACGAACACTTCCTGATGATCAGTCAGAAGGAAGGCGCCTATCTGTTGTTCTGGAAAGCCATCGACGCCGTCTGGAAATGGAAGCCTCCCAGCCAGGGCCAGTAATCGGTGCGAGGCCGTGACTCTGCTGTTCATCGTTGGCGCCACGGCGTCGGGAAAGACCGCCGTGGCCGTCGAGGTCGCCGGCAGGTTGAATGGCGAGGTCATCGGCCTGGACTCGATGCAGATTTATCAAGGGCTGCCGGTGCTGACCGCGGCTCCTGAACCCGAGGAACTACAGCGCGTCCCGCACCACCTGATAGCGGAGATCCCCCTGTCGGAAGCCCTGGATGTGAGACGCTACCGGGACCGGGTACTGGAGACTGCCAAGCAGGTCGTCAGTCGAGGCGCCGTACCGATCATCGCCGGTGGCAGCGGTCTCTACTATTCCGTGCTCGTCGAGGGAATCTCGAACCTGCCCTCCGCCGATGACGCGCTACGTCACAAACTGAACCAGCAGGCACAGGATGAGGGGGCTGACTCCATTCACGCCGAGCTTGCCCGGCTGGATCCGACCTCGGCGGACCGCCTCCACGCCAACGATCTCCACCGGGTGATCCGGGCCCTGGAGGTCTGCATCCTGACGGGCCGCCCGTACAGCGAACAGATTGGCGGCAAGGAGCCGCTGGCACCGGACTCCCACATCACATTCGGGCTTCAGGTGCCCAGGGAGGAGCTGTACAGGCGCATCGATGCCCGGGCTTCTCGCATGCTCGACGAGGGAGCGATCTCGGAGCTCGCCTCCACTCTCGGCACCCAGGGCTGGCCCGGCGATGCCGGACCTGCAGGCCCCGGAAGGCTGCGAACCGCCAGTCAACTCCTGGGCATCCGGCAGCTACTGCCCTTCCTCGCCGGGGAGGCGGATCGAGAGAAGGCACTGGAGTGTCTCTCCAGGGACAGCCGGCGGCTGGCTCGCCGACAGTCCAACTGGTTCCGTCGCTTTCCGGCGATTCACTGGATCGACGCCTCCAGCGGCCAGCCACCGGAGGAGCTGGCAGAGAAGGTCATGGAAGAGTGGAACCGTCGAACAGATCCGGACCAGGCGACATGACCTGAGGAGTCGCCCGACCGTCCCACGCCTGTCAGTTCAGGAACTCCTCGTACCAGGCGATGGTCTCCTTCAGGGCCGTGTCCAGCTCCCAGGAAGGAGTCCAGTCCAGCAGCTCCCTCGCCTTCCGGGCTGACAGATATTGGTGGACGATCTCGTTGCTGGCCTCGTTGCGGATATCCGGCTCCAGGGATGAACCCATGAGACCCAGGACCCTCCGGGTCAGAGCTAGCACGTCGATCTGCAGCTCGTTAGAGAAGTTGAAGGCCTGACCCTGCAATCCGGCATCGGTGGCCATCTTCTCCGCCAGGTGCAGATAGGCCCGGGAGCCATCTTTCACGTAGAAGTAGTCCCGGATGAAGGTACCGTCGGACCGGATGATCGGCCGCTGGCCTCGGAGGATGGAACGGATGGTCCCGGGGACGATACGGTTCCAGTTCAGGTCGCCGCCGCCGTAGAAGTTGCCGCACCGCGTCACGCAGACCGGCAGTCCGTACGTCTCGGCATAGGCGAGGGAGATCAGGTCCGTGCAGGACTTGCTCACATCGTAAGGATGGCGCCCCTCCAGGGCCGTCTCCTCGCTGTAGGGCAGCTGCTCCTGGTCCCCGTAGGCCTTGTCGGAGGAGGCCACCACGATCTGCTTCACCGCCGGGGATCGCCGGGCCGCCTCCAGGACCGTCCAGGTACCCCGGATGTTGGTGTCGAAGGTCGACAGGGGGTTCCGGTTCGCCACGCCGACGATCGTCTGAGCCGCCAGATGAAAGACCGTGACCACCTCGTACTCCCCCATGACCCGCTCCATCAGTTGCTGGTCCTGCACCTCTCCGGTGACGACATCTATCCGCCCCGTCATCCCCAGTCTGTCCAGGTTCGATCCAGCCACTCGATCCCGGATCAACCCAATGACCCTGGCGCCGGCCTCGACCAGATCCGCCACCATCCAGGACCCGAGTAGCCCGGTACACCCCGTCACCAGGACAGGACGATCAAGCCAGTGCGATCTGCTCATTCCACACCCTTTCCAGCCCTGCCCGATTTCGAGGCGATGAAGGAATCGAAGCAGGAAACCACATGTTCCTTCATGGCCTCTGTCAGACCGGGATAGACCCCAATCCAGAACCCTCGGTTCATCAGGGCATCCGTGTTGTCCAGCCCTCCCACGACCCGATGAGGAACATCAACGAACGCCGGCTGCCTCAGCAGGTTTCCCCCAAAGAGCATCCTCGTGGCGATCCCCCGGTCTTCGAGACAATGCACAATCTCGGCCCGGGAGAATGGCGCCTCGGGACGGACCGTCATCAGGAACCCGAACCAGCTCGGCTCGCTGTCTGCCGTCGCCTCCGGCAGCACCAGGTGCTCCTCGTACTTCTGTAGCCTCTCCCTGAGGAAGCTCCAGTTCGATCGCCTGGCTGCCACGAAACCCTCGAGCTTGTCCAGTTGGGCCAGGCCGAGGGCGGCCTGCATGTCTGTCACCTTCAGGTTGTATCCCAGGTGAGAGTAGATGTACTTGTGGTCGTACCCGTGGGGGAGATCACCCAGCTTCCAGTCGAACCGCTTGTTGCAGGTGTCCGAGATTCCCGGTGCGCACCAGCAATCTCGACCCCAGTCCCGGAAGCTCTCCACCAGCACCTTCAGCGTGCTGTCGCTGGTGACGACGGCGCCGCCCTCACCCATGGTGATGTGGTGAGGCGGATAGAAGCTGGCCGTGGCCATGTCCCCGAATGTGGAGGTCAGACGCCCCCCGTAGCGGCTGCCCAGAGCATCGCAATTATCCTCGACGAGCCAAAGATCGTGAGCCTTGCAGAACCCGCTGACCCGGGCCAGATCGAAGGGGTTGCCCAGGGTGTGAGCCAGCACCACTGCCCGGGTCCGATCCGACAGGGCCGAGTCGAGACGGTCCACCAGCACGTTGCCTGTCTGCAGGTCCACGTCGAGGAAGACCGGCACGGCACCGGCACGGACGATGGGACTGACGGTGGTGGGAAAACCGGCCGCCACGGTGATCACCTCGTCACCGGGACGGAGCCGCTTCTCTCCCAGCCTGGGGGAAGTGAGGGCCATGATTGCCACCAGATTGGCCGATGAACCGGAGTTGACCAGAGCGGCGTACTTGCGGTCCAGCAGATGAGCGAACCGCCGCTCGAAGGCATTGGCGAAGCGCCCTGCTGTCAGCCACATGTCCAGAGAGGCATCGACCAGGCTCAGCATCTCCCGCTCGTCGAACTGCCGGCCCGCATAGGGCACGGGTGACTGACCCGGAACGAAGGGGCTCGCCTCGCCGTAGCGGGTCCGGTAGTACTTCTCGACTGCCTTCAGCACATCGGATCGTGCCTCGGCGGCCTCGGGGCTCTCACTGGGAGGACGGAGTCGCACGGTTGTTACCTTCCTGGCTCCCTGTACTCGAAGGGGCTCTCGAAGTCCGCCAGTCCCTTCAAGGCACGGTCCCTGTCGGAGAGGATGGGTTCGCCCTCCAGGGGCCAGTCGATCCCCACTGAGTCCCAGTGGATCCCGCCGTCAAACTCCTTCGACCACGGTGTCTCGACCCGGTAGACCATGACGGCCTCCTCAGAGGTGCAGAGGAAACCATGGGCGAGACCAGCGGGGATGTAGATCACGTTGGCTCGAGAAGCGCTCAGCTCGAAGGTCGCCGACATCCCATAGGTGGGGGAGAACTTTCTCAGGTCCACGACGGCATCGAACACGCTTCCAGAAGTACAGAAAACCATCTTCGCCTGCTCCAGGGGCGGCAACTGAAAGTGCAAGCCCCGGACCACGCCCTGCCGGGAACGGGAGTAGAACTCGTCGGTGTAGCGGGTACACATGCCGAGGCCAGCATAGAAGCTCGCGTCGTAGACTTTTACGAAGTCGCCCCGAACATCCTGGAAGATCCTTGGCTGGATCTCCGCACACCCGGGAATCACCGATTCCTTGACCTCGAACACCCGCACCTCCTGCCGCCCCCGAGGGCTGACCATCATCGCACGGCCCGATTCTAGCAAACCGGTCTCTCCGGAACGAGCGAGACGTCGGACAAAGTGACACAGGGACGGTCCGTCTTGACTCGATTCCCGGTCCTGGATACTGTCTGCTGCATGGTGGAAAGTAGCTCCCGCAAACCAAGCCCAAAGGATTCTGTGCACGGCGAAGAGATCCCGGTGGTGATCCTCTGCGGTGGCCGCGGAACCCGATTGCGTGAAGGTTCAGGCACTCTGCCCAAGCCGCTGGTGGAAGTCGGAAACCGGCCGATCCTCTGGCACATCATGAAGGCCTACGCCCATGCCGGCTTCAAGAGGTTCATCCTCTGCCTCGGCTACAAAGGGCAGAGCATCAAGGAGTACTTCGTCAACTACGACATGATGCACTCGGACCTGACTGTCGAATTCGGCGCCCGAGACAGGCGAGTCCAGATCGAGCAGGTACACCAGGAGGACGACTGGAAGGTCAGCCTGGTCGACACGGGCCGGGACGCCATGACCGGCGCCCGGGTCAAGCGGGTCCAGGACTTCGTGGGAGACCGGACGTTCATGCTCACCTACGGCGACGGTGTGACGGATCTGGATATCCAGTCGCTGCTGGCCTTTCACCGGCGCCACGGGAAGATCTGCTCCGTCACGGGAGTTCATCCGCCGTCACGGTTTGGGGAGTTCATTCTCGAAGGCGACCGGGCCATTCGGTTCTCCGAGAAGCCTCAGGTTCAGCACGGGTTCATCAACGGTGGGTTCTTCGTCTGTGAACCTCGCTTCTTCGATTACCTCAGCGAAGACGACAGCTGCGTCCTGGAGCGATCCCCCCTGGAGCGTCTCGCCGCCGATCAGGAGTTGATGGTCCACCGGCACGAGGGCTTCTGGCAGTGCATGGACACCTATCGAGACCTGATGTTGCTCAACGATATGTGGGAGAAGGACCAGGCCCCCTGGCGCGTCTGGGATCGGCATCGAGGACCGGCGAAGTGAGTGACTCCGGGACTGGCGAATCGCTTCGCTTCACGCCCAGACGACCGCTGCTCGTCCTGGGTGCCAGTGGCCAGGTCGGAAACCGGCTGGTCCACCAGGCACGGCAACGGTACGGTGACGGAGCAGTCCAGGGCACGTATCAACGGCATCCTTCGGAAGGACTGATCCAGGCCGACTTCGCCGATGCAGAGGGCCTGGAACGGATTGTCCTGGAGAGCGAACCCGGAGCGGTGGTCATCTCGGGAGCCTTCGCCTGGGTCGATGGCTGCGAGAGCGATCCGGACCGGGTCAGGCGGGTCAACGTCGATGCCCCGGCGGCAGTGGCCAGAGCTTGCCGTCAGATCGACGCGGCCCCGGTGCTGCTCTCCACGGATTACGTCTTCGACGGTGAAGACGGACCCTATCGTGAAGACCAGGAGATGAACCCCCTCAACCGCTACGGCGCCTCGAAGCAGCAGGCCGAGGAGGCGACACTGGCCAACGAGGGACAGGCGCTGGTCATCCGGACCACAGTTGTCTACAGCTGGGATCCAGGGGGAAACAACTTCCTGATGCAGGTGGTTCAACGCCTCGACAAGGGTCAGTCGCTCCGTCTCCCGGTAGATCAGCTCAACACGCCCACCTACGCTCCGGACCTGGCTCAGGCGATACTGGAGTTGCTGGAACACCAGGCGAGCGGGGTCTACAACGTGGCCGGCCCCGACGCGCTCTACCGGCATGAATTCGCTCTTCGCATCGCGAACCTGGGAGGGTTTCCTCCACCTGTGATGGAGACCTTACCCTCTTCAGAGCTGGGCGCGGCAGCCCAACGGCCCCTTCAGGGAGGGTTGATCTGCCAGAAGTTCGAGTCCCTGACGGGCCGGAAGCTCGTAGGCGTGGATGAGGGAGTCCGCCTCGCCATGGCTGCCCGGGAATCGGGCGTCACAGCCCGGATCAGCTGATGACCCGAACGAGCAGCCAGGACTCCCGACCCTGCCGGGTAGCAGTGCTCTTCGGAACCCGCCCGGAAGCGGTGAAGCTGGCGCCCGTACTGGCGGAGATCGGCAAGCACGGCGAGACACTGGCAGCGAGAGTGATCGTCACGGCTCAGCACCGCCAGATGCTGGATCAGGTGCTGAAGCTGTTCTCCATCGTGCCCCATCACGATCTGAACGTGATGCGCCCCAACCAGGATCTCTTCCAGATCACGTCCAGGATGCTGGAGGGACTCGGCCCGATCCTTCGGGAGGAAGCCCCGGATCTGTTGCTCGTCCAGGGTGACACGACGACGGTCTTCGTCGGAGCCCTGGCGTCCTATTATCTGAGAATACCCGTGGGTCACGTCGAAGCAGGTCTCAGGACAGGGGACAAGTTCTCTCCCTATCCGGAGGAGCTCAACAGAAAGCTGACCGGGGCGCTGACGGATCTGCACTTCGCCCCCACAGAGGTCTCCCGTCAGAACCTGCTGCGCGAGGGTGTGCTGGACAGTTCGATCTTCGTGACCGGGAACCCGGTCATCGATGCACTCCTTGCAACGGTCAGGGAGGACTACACCTTCCAGGAGACCCAGCTGGCTCGTGCGTGTGCATCTGGAAGAGTGGTCCTCGTGACGGCCCACAGACGGGAGTCATTCGGTAAGCCCTTCCGGGGAATCTGCCAGGGGCTGCGCCGCATCGCCGACGTGGCCGACGACATTCAGGTGGTCTACCCGGTTCACCTCAACCCCAACATCCGGGAGCCGGCCAGAGAGCTGCTCGGCGGCCACGAGAGGATTCACCTGCTCGATCCCCTGGACTACGAGCCCTTCGTCCAGCTGATGGCCCGATCGACTCTGATCCTCACGGACTCCGGCGGGGTGCAGGAGGAGGCTCCCTCACTGGGCAAACCCGTCCTCGTTCTGAGAGACACGACGGAGAGACCCGAGGGGCTGGAGGCTGGTACGGTCCGTCTGGTGGGGACGGATCCGGACAGAATTCATGGGGAAGCCAGTCGACTTCTGACCGACGCAGGAGCTCACCAGGCCATGGCACGAGCCGTCAATCCCTACGGCGACGGCCGCGCCTCGGAGCTAATCGTAAAGGCCATCCTGGATTGGTGGGGCTCCGGGAACAGACCTACTCCCCGATGAGGCCTCTGGACCGGAGCTCCTCCCGGGCCTGGTCTCCTCGATCTTCCGGGTTCTGCGTCCTGGCCCAGGCAGCGAGATCGTCGACGCCCTGTTCCATGGATATCTCGATCTCGAAGCCGAGCTTCTCCCGGGCCCGTGTCGTGTCAGCGAAGCAGTGCCGGATGTCGCCGGCCCGAAAGCCATTCACCACATCGGCCGTGCTGTCGCAGCCGAGTCGCCCCGACAGCAGCCCGATGAGATCCATCAGATTCGTCCCCTGGCCCGAGCCCAGATTGACGACGGAGTAGTCGGCGCCGGAATTCGTCAGGGCCAGGTAGTTGGCCCGGGCTATGTCCCTGACGTGGATGAAGTCCCGGGACTGCAGACCATCCTCGAAGACGATCGGAGCATTTCCGGCAAGCATCCGGCAGCTGAAGATTGCCGCCACTCCCGTGTAGGGATTCGACAGGGCCTGTCTGGGCCCGTAGGCATTGAAGTACCTCAGGGCCACCGTCGGAATCCGGTAGGCCGATCCGAAGCTGAGGAACATCTCCTCATGATCTCTCTTGGTCACAGCGTAGATCGACGTGGGGAAGAGGGGCTTCTCCTCCGGCGTCGGTGCCGCCTTTGCCGGCTCGCTGCAGGCCGGACATCGCATCTCCCAGTCGTGAGCCGCGAGCTGGGTCTCTTCTCGCAGCCGAGGATGAACCGGTCCGCAGGCTTTACAGATGTAGAGTCCTTCGCCATAGATGGACATGGAGGAGGCGACGACCAGCTTGGCCAGCTCGATCCGCTCGGCGTGAATGACGTCGAGAAGCACGGCGCCGCCGAGCGAGTTCACCGAGACGTATCGTTCGATCTCGTACATCGATTGCCCGACGCCGACAGCGGCGGCCTCGTGATAGACAGCCTCCACTCCTTTCAGTGCCTTCCGGAGGACTTCCCGGTCCCTGATATCACCTTGAATGAACTCGGCTTCCCGGTTCAAGTAAGGGGGCCTGGCTTGTTGCTCACCATGAACCTGGGGCTCCAGGCTGTCGAGAATCCTTACATCGTGGCCCTTCTCGACAAGCAGGTCCACTATGTGGGACCCAATGAATCCAGCGCCGCCGGTGACGAGAATCTTCATCTGCTCCTAAGCTCCTCCCAGTAAGAACTCTTCGAATTCGATCCCCTTCACCCAGTGGCAAATCCCCGGACCGATTCCGGGACCGTGAATCTACCACTCGCCCTGGAAGACTGCAAACCCAAGGTGCCGTTGGGGGTGCATGTCCCGTAGGGGGTCCCCTCCTCCGTTCCCCCCAAAATGGATGACCCCATCCATAGTGGTGCGAACGGATGCGGAATAGGCCAGGGGACCCCCTACGGGACATGCACCCGTGCCGTTGGAGGGAAAGTCATGTAGAGGCTTCAACCGCCATGACACGAGAGGTTACACAGAGATCGCCTAGGTCCCGGAGCGCACGTAGGTTCCTTCTCACGGAACGGGACGGGAGTGAACTTGGGATAAGCGCAGATCGTGCCGGCTATGACGGTCTTGGAAACCTGGCGCCTTCGCGCTTTCTCGATCACCTGAACCCCCATCATGATGTTCTTGTAGAAGAACTCGCCGGGATGGGCAAGGTTGGCGCCGATGCCGCCTACAACGGCAGCCAGGTGAATAACGATCGAGGGCTGATTCTCCCGAAACAGCCGCTCCACAGCACGGCCATCCACCAGATCGTACTGGGCGCTTCTCGGCAGGACTATCTTGCGGCAGCCGCGCTGCCGGAGACGCTCCACCACGAAGGACCCGAGAAACCCGGCGCCGCCAGTGACGAGGACGGTATGTCTTGCCAGATCGATTCGAGGGGTCATGCCTGCATCCGGGTCCGCCAGTTCGAGGGCCATCACGCGCCTCGGAGGGCTCCGAAGATAGCAATACCCGCCGAGGAATTCAACAGCAGGGCCGGTGCTGGGAATCTCTTCCTTGCCCATGAACTCGCTGTCCAGAGGAGGGAGATTCCGGCTGAAGCGGAGGAACGGCCGTCACGCTCCCTATTCCTACCGGACCCGGATCTCCATCCGGACCCGAGGCTGTGAAATCCGAAGATGGCGTCCTCGCAGAGAGGATAAGGGGCCGCGCAGGAATAAATGCGCAGAAGTCGCGCCCAGATTTGGGTCAGGTTCGGCTGGTTCGAGCGAGCGGAACCGGAGGCGTAGTGGACTACGTCGAGGATTCCGCGATTGAGAAGCGGCCGAAGATGGCCTGAAAATGGGATGCGGAACCGCGTAGTTATTCTTGCGCGGGTCCTAACTGCGGGATCTGCTCCGGGCGGAGGTCACGGGAACGTCGGAGAAGCTGGGGAATGAGCTGCATCCTGCGCCATTTCAACTTGACAGTGGAGAGCGAGTTCGCCACAGAATTCGACAGGCCATGCAGCGGACGGTGCAGCGACGTCTCCGACCCGGGCATTGCGGCCTCGTCGACATGGGAGCCTGGGGACGAAGCCCATACCAGGAGGAGAACCGAGCTTGCGATGTGCCGTGACAGGCGCGAACGGATTCATCGGGACCGTGCTTACCGGTGCACTAAGAGATCGAGGTTGGACGGTACGCGCCCTGAGCCGTCGTCCGCCGAGTGCGCCGAGCGATCACGACCTGATCTGGTATCGGGGCGACCTGAGGACCATGAGCGGCGACGCGTTGCGAACATTTCTCCAGGACGTCGACATCTTGTTCCACTGCGCCGGAGTGATCGACGACGAAACCGTGATGGAGGAGCTCCACGTGGGAGCCACGGCGCGTCTCCTCGAAGTAGCCAGCGGCCGGATCCGCCGCTGGGTGCAGCTCAGCAGCTGTGGTGTCTACGGTCCGGTCCGGAAAGGGGTGGTCACGGAGGAGTCTCCCTTGCGGCCGGAGGGGGTCTACGAAGAGACCAAGCTCCGTTCTGAGCAGATCGTGACGGAGGCTGCTGCGACCGGTCCTCTTTCGGCCGTCGTGCTGCGCCCGGCGAATGTCTACGGTGACGGAATGCCCAATTCGTCACTTCGTAGCTGGGTCCGGTCCGTGGAGCGCGGCCTCTTCTCCTACGTTGGCCCCCCCGGGGCAATGACCAGCTACGTTCACGTGGACGACGTGGCGGAGGCGCTCTGTCTTCTGGCAGAAGCGGACGAGGCTGGAGGACGGGCCTACAACCTCTCTTGTAGCTGTCCCATTGAAGAATTCGTGGAGGCCATGTGCGCCGGGCTGGGCCGTGGCGCTCTGCGGTTTCGCATGCCCGAGTTCGCGGCTCGCATGCTGGCGTCGGCGGGCCGTATGATTCCGGGATTTCCCTTGACCCACTCCCGTGTCGATGCATTGACCGTCCGGGCATGTTACTCTTCGGCGCGGATTCGGGATGAGCTGGGATTCGAGCCGCGGATCGATCCGCGGAAGGGACTGGATCACCTGATCCGGAGCATGAAGAATGAGTGATGGTCATTCCAAGAAGATCTGTTTCGTGATGACCGCCACGTCGGCGCTACGGGCGTTCATGGCCGATCACATCCGGGTGCTCGCCCAGCGATACCACGTCACCGTCTACTGCAACTTCGCCACCGATACGTGCGGAGAGCTCTTCGAGTTGCCGGTCCGGCTGGTGCACATTCCCTTCGAGCGGAGAATCAGCCCCTGGAAAGACCTGTGCTGTCTCCTCACCCTCGTCGCCATGCTGCACAAGGAGCGGTTCGATAGCGTTCACTCCCTGATGCCAAAGACGGGACTTCTGACGATGCTTGCCGCGTGGATCTCGGCGGTTCCCGTGCGGGTCCACATGTTCACGGGCCAGGTCTGGGTGACCCGCCGTGGGCTCTCGAGAGCGTTGCTGAAGTCGATGGATTGCTTGATTGCACGGCTCGCGACCGATGTCTATGCCGACAGCCCCTCACAGCGTCAGTTTCTGGTTGCGGAGGGGGTCATCCGATCCGGTCAGGTACTCGGTGATGGATCCGTGAATGGCGTCGACGTGGAGCGATTCGTACCGAATCCTGACGCCCGCCGACTCGTTCGACGACAGCTCGGGATCGAGGAGGAGACCCTCGTTTTCGGGTTCCTGGGACGGTTGAACCGCGACAAAGGTGTATTCGATCTGATCGAGGCTTTCGCCTCCTCGGGATTGACAGACCGGGCCTGCCTTCTGCTCGTGGGCCCCGACGAAGCCGGGATCGAGGATTCGTCACGCGCGCGGTACCCCGAGCTTCGAGAGCAAGTCCGCTTCGTCGGATTCACTCCGCTACCAGAAGAGTACCTCGCAGCCTTTGACCTGTTCTGCATCCCAAGCTACCGGGAGGGATTCGGGTCTTCGGTCATCGAGGCGGCGGCCTGCGCCGTCCCCGCTATGGCGTCCCGCATCTACGGGCTCACCGATGCCGTGGAGGAAGGTGTGACCGGGCTGATGCACGCTCCTCGGGACATTGCGGGCATCCGTGATGGCCTGGTCCGATTCGGCGATGAGCCCGAGATGCTCGATCGGTTCGGGCGGGCTGCCCGTCAGCGCGCCTTGGAACGATTTTCTCGAGAACGGCTAGTCCAGGAAATGAACGCAGAGTACACTCGTCTGCTCGGTGACGGGGAGCCTCGCTCATGCCGGGAAAACGGAGAGGTCCGAGGGGCTGGCGATCTGGTTCGCAGGCTTGTCGAGGTGATCGGCTGCAGCGCCGGGCTGATTCTGCTCATGCCATTGCTGGCTCTCGTTGGGATCGTCGTCAGGTTCAATCTGGGTTCCCCAATCCTCTTCAAGCAATATCGTCCTGGATACAGGAAACGGCTCTTCGCCATGTACAAGTTTCGGACCATGGGCGACGACCAGGACGAGTCGGGGAAGCTCCTGCCCGATGAGGATCGTCTCACCCGGGTGGGACAGATTCTGCGAAAGACCAGCCTGGACGAATTTCCCGAACTCTGGAACGTGCTGCGCGGAGACATGAGTCTCGTCGGGCCACGGCCGCTGCTAGCTGAGTACCTGCCGCTCTACACGGCACGCCAGGCCCGTCGCTTTCAGGTCAAGCCGGGGATTACTGGCTGGGCCCAGGTGCATGGTCGAAACTCCGTCGACTGGGAGGAACGGCTGGAGATGGACGTCTGGTATGTGGAAAACCGCTCCCTTTGGCTGGACCTGAAGATCCTGTTCCTGACATTCTATAGGGTGGTCACGATGGAAGGGACGAGCCAGAAGGGACACGTGACGATGGAGAAATTCAAAGGGATCGCCGACGACACCAGGAAGACCGGAGGCGATTTACCCGGTCAAGAGTGACTTGGAACAGACCCTCGCCGCTTCTCCTTGTCCCGAGGACTTCGACGGAGGGATCGTTTCGGATGGAATGTCGAAATTGAGCAAATCACACGAGGAGAGCATCGCTACAGAACCCCTGGCCATCTCCGGCGGCCGGCCCGTGAGGTCCGACCCGTGGCCGCCTTGGCCAGCCTACGAAGAGGTGGAAATCAAGGCCGCCACCGGAGCACTTCGATCCGGGCAGGTGAACTACTGGACCGGACAAGAGGGACTGACCCTCGAGAAGGAGTTCGCCGCTCATTGCGGCGTCCGGCATGCCGTGGCGCTGATGAACGGAACTGTCGCCCTCGACTTGGCGATGATGGCACTGGGAATCGGCGAAGGGGCCGAGGTGATAGTCACACCTCGATCATTTATCGCCTCCGTCAGCTCTGTAGTGACCGTCGGCGCCCGGCCCGTCTTCGCCGACGTGGATCCAGACTCCGGGAACATCACCGCCGAATCGGTCCGTAAGGTCCTGTCCCCCAGGACCCGGGCCGTTCTCGCGGTCCACCTCGGGGGGTGGCCCTGCGAGATGGACCAGCTGATCGAACTCGGCAAGGAGCACGATTTGGCCGTTATCGAGGACTGCGCCCAGGCTCACGGCGCGACCTATAAGGGGCGCCCCGTTGGCGGGATGGGCCGCATTGGCGCCTTCTCCTTCTGCCAGGACAAGATCATCACTACCGGCGGGGAAGGGGGCATTCTCGTCACCGACGACGAGGAGGTATGGCGCCGGGCCTGGTCTTTCAAGGACCACGGAAAGAGCTTCGATGCGGCCTTCGACAGAGACCACCCGCCGGGGTTCCGGTGGCTCCACGAGAGCTTCGGAACGAACTGGCGAATGACTGAGTTCCAGGCCGCCATCGGGCGGATTCAGCTGAAGCGGTTGCCCGAGACGACCGCTGCCCGCCGGAGGAACACGGCGATCCTGATCGAGGGACTGCAAGACCTGAAGGCGCTCCGTATCCCCTATCCCGGGGAAGAGCTGGGTCATGCCTGCTACAAGATTCACGGTTTCCTGCAGCCCGAGCTCCTCGCCGAGGGATGGGACCGGCAACGGGTCATGGAGGCGATCCACGCCGAAGGAGTGCCGTGCCAGAGCGGTATCTGCGGCGAGATCTATCGCGAGAAGGCCTTCGACGGCACCGGGTTCCGGCCGGCGGAGCCCCTGCCGGTCGCTCTCGAGCTGGGGGAGACCAGCCTGATCTTCCTGGTGCACCCCACCGTCACTGAAGCGGACATGAGAGACACCGTCGCCGCAGTCCGGAAGGTCCTCGGGGTCGCCTCCCGGTGAGCGGGCCCATCGTCAGCGGGACCGAGAATGACGACTGGGGCGGGCTCTTGATCGTCGGCGCCGGAGGACACGGCCGAGTGGTGGCAGACGCGGCGGAAGCATCCCGGCGCTGGTCTCGCATCGCGTTCCTGGATGCGCGCTATCCGGATCTGGTCGAGAGCGGGATCTGGCCCGTCGTCGCCTCGGATCGGGAGCTGGAAACTCTGGTGAAGGACGGGTGGAGCTGTATCGTCGGTCTGGGACAGTCCCCCCTTCGTCTCGAGGTACTCGATCGTGTGGAGTCGGCCGGTCTAACCCTGGCGACAGTGGTGCATCCTGCTGCTGCCGTCAGTCGCCACGCCTTCATTGGCTCCGGAACAGTGGTCTGCGCGCAGGCGGCGGTGAACATCGGCGCCCGGACGGGACGGGGATGCATCGTCAACACCGGGGCTACGGTGGATCACGACTGCGAGCTGTCCGACGGCGTTCACGTCGCTCCCGGGGCCCACCTCGCAGGAGGAGTCCGGATCGGCCGCTGCTCCTTCATCGGAATGAGCGCCGCCGTCAAGGAGCTGGTCGTCATTGGGAACGACGCCACCGTTGGTAGCGGGGCCGCCGTTGTCCAGGATGTACCTGACGGCGCGATGGCGCTCGGGGTCCCGGCCCAGATCCGGGCCAGGGGAGCACGCAAAACGTAGCGCGCCCACGGCGCTATCTTCGTCGCAGCCTAGCGATCAGCCAGTTGTCATTCCCTCGGGACAGATGGTGACGGACCCACATGGACCTCTCCACCTCGAAGTGCGGTGAGAAGTACTCCAGGAGCCGCTCAGGGCCGGGAATCTCTTCCTTGCCCACAAACTCGCTGTCCAGGGGAGGGAAGTTCTGGCTGAGAAGGAAGAAGTCGCCTCTTCGGATCGCTCCAGCCATGTTGGCGATCGCCTTCTCGAGGAAAGGGACTAGATACCAGATAGTCGCACGAAGCGCATAGAGCGGGCGTGCCGTCCCCTCCGGGAGTACGGCGGCCGGGGGAACCTCCCGGCTGCCGGGTTCCACGGCGAGATCGAAGGCATCGCAGCGAATCCTCGGAAACCGTTCCTTCCCTCGCAGGCAGGCCGTCTCAGAAACATCCAGGCCCGCGACGATCGTCGAACTCGAGCCAAGGCGGGAAGCCAGGGTCTCGACGTAGTAGCCGAGCCCCATGGCGAAGTCGAGCATGAAGTCGAACGGCGCCGCATCGGCCATGAGTTCGCACCCCAGCCGAACGTCGAGCCAGTCGCTCTGACTGTCCTGGTGCCAGGGAACCTCGGCGCTGTGCACGTACATTTCCTCGAACTGACCGACCAGGCGGCCGTCCTTGATGACGTAGTCGTGATAATCAGTGCTGTAAGTCTTCTTCGATTTCATGAAAGTGTGGCCTCCTCATGCGATGACCCGTCTCAAGTTGATGGCCTGTTTGTGAGGATCTCAAGCCACTCGATTCCGCAAGACACCGTCCTGGAGACAGCAGAGGATCGTCTTCGCGGCCTTGAATCGCATTTCCCTCCACGCGCTTTCGGAGTAGAACGCCGTGTGCTCGTTGAGCAACAGGCGACCCTGGAGCTCAGGCTGCCGTCCACGCCACGCAGAAATCAGGGGGTGGTCCCGGTCAGGTGGCTCCTCTGGCAGCACGTCAAGGCCGGCCCCGAAGAGAGGGCCCTCGATCAGTGCCCAGAAGATGCTATCCAGGTCTTTAAGGACGGGGCCGCGCGCCGTGTTGACGAAAACAGAGTTCTCTCTCATTTGGCCGAATCGACTCCGATCAAACATACCCCGGGTCTCACTGGTCAGTGGGCAGTGAACAGTGACCACGTCAACCGAGGCAAGAAGCTCCTCGAGACTTTCGACCCGTTCATAGGCAAGAGACTTCTCATGGCCTGCCGGCAAGTACGGGTCGAATCCGAAGAGCCGCCACCCGAAGGGGCGCATCCTCTGCATGACTGACGCACCGATACGGCCGACCCCTATCACACCAAGGCTGAGCTCTCGGAGCCGGCCAGTCGGCTGGAAGACCCTATCGTGTTCGTATGTGCCTCCGGACCGAAATGCCTCGTCATACAGAGAGACTCGACGAACCAGACTCAGGATCATCGAACAAGCTGTATCGGCGACCTCCTCCGTACCGTAGTCAGGTGTATTGCAGAAGGGGACACCGGAGGCTTCGATGGCTTCGAGATCGACGTTATCGAAGCCCACTCCGTAGCGAACGATGATACGACATCGCTTCAGCTTGGAGAGCAACTCGCTGCCAATTGGGGTATGCCAAACCAGCAATCCATCCAGAGACGCCAGGACATCAGGGTCTGGCTCGTTTCCTTCGTCGATGGCAAGAAAGCAGATCTCCGCGTGGCCGTCGAAGGCCGAGAGCTCGACTTCACCGGGAGCAGCCACGTAGTCGGTGATCCCGATTCGAAAGGGTGGCTTCACTGGTCCGTCTCGTAAGGGGTGGTTGCCTCGGAGAAGCCGTGCTGTTCAAGCCAGTATCTGGCCATTGGAATTTGCCAATGTTCGTCCAGGTCGAGGCCGCCCCATTGCTTGAGTGGATAAGCTCTACGACCGAACCAGCGGAAGGGCTGAACACCGTGGGTGTCGTAATCGAAGCAGCGCGGACGAACAACGAACGCGGAGCAGTCAGCATAGAAGACGTCCCCCTGTGAGCCTCGATCGCAGGTGACTTCACGGAGGACTTCTTCGCCGTAGAACGGTACTACGACGTCGTCTACGATTCGCTTCGCTCGCGCCGGGCTCCACATGTTGTATCGACTCACGGTGATTGCGGAGTCGTAGTCCTCGTGCTGGTCGAGGAACTGCAGGCCTTCATCGATGATTCCGGGAGTGATGGTCACGCCATTACAGAAGAGCAACACCACGTACTTGGGCTCCCGTTTCAGATCCTTGCAGATGGACTGGAACCCGTGACGAAACGCGTCCTCGGCCAGGGCCTCGTTGGTGGCGAGTTCGGGCGGTCGCTCTATGAGGCGCATCCCCAGATGCTTCCCGTTGGTTGCGATGGCCTCGTCGTCTGTGGAGAGGTAGACACACTCCACCGAAGAATTCCTGGCTGCCATCCACGGGTAGTTCATCAGAGGGCGTCCCAGCACTTCCTTGAGGTTCTTGCCAGGCAGTCCCTGGCTTCCTTTCCTGCCAATCATCAACGCTACGTTCACAGTCGCCTCTCGAAGTTCGGAGCTTCTTCCACCAGCTCCACTATGGGATTGGACAGCCGCCCCACATGTTCAACCTCGACCTCGACAACGTCGCCATCGTGCAGAGCAAAATCATGGGGGATGACGACGGAGGTTCCGGTGCACAGGATTGTTCCGGGGGGAATGACATTGTTCCTGTGGAGGTAGTAAACCAGCTCATCGAGGGTCCTCAGAAGTCCTGCTGTCTGGCCCACGTGGTCGATGATCCACTCACCGTCGCGACGTACCCGGCAGCGACATTCGAGGTCGTAGGGATCTCGAACCTGGGACGTCGGTACCAGCCATGGACCGACCCCGCAGGACCCTCGGTAGATCTTGCCCTGATTGAGATAGAGCGGGGACTCCTTCTCAATGTCCCAGGCGGTCATGTCGTTGACCGTGACGTAGCCGGCGATCTGCTGGTTCGAACCGATCACCAGAGCCAGCTCCGCCTCGGGCAGGGTCTGCTTCGAGTCATCCCGAATGCACAATGGCTCGAATGGGCCGGAACTGCGGGATGCTGTGCCCTTGAAGAAGACCTCGGGGCGTTTCGCTTCGTAGGCCCGTTCGTAGAGCCCCCGAGCTGTCGCGGCACCTGTCCTCTCGATGTCCAGATCGTGCTCGAGGGCCTGCCGCCTGTAAGAGACACCAACGGCCCAGATTTCGTCAGGGAGTACGGCCTGAACCAACCTGTATCCATCAGACTCTCCGGTCTCGAGGAGGCCGGCCTCGTTACACAGAACCTCGCTTCGATCCCGGGCTCGGTCGAGGGCCCACGCAGCAAGATCCATGTTCTCCTCCTCGGAACGGAGGATGGCATCGATGGTGGACCGAACTCCATCGCCACCAATGGCGTGGACACGAGATTCCAGGATCACTCCGGGCTGCAGAGAACCCTGGGTATCCACGAGCTGTAGGAGTCTGACTGGCTGGTCCATCAGAGCACCCCGCCGTTGACGTCGACGATGGATCCATTCATGTAGGAGGCGCCATCGGAGGCCAGGAAAGCGATGACCGTCGCTTGCTCCTGGGCGGTCGACAGCCGACGGCTCGGATTACGCTCCACCAGACGTTCCTCATCTCCAGGACCCAGGGCTGCTTCGAGCATCGGCGTGTAGGTCTGACTGGGGCAAGTGGCACAGACTCGAATCCCTCGCGGTCCCAGCTCTCCCGCCAGGTGTCGGGTCAGACCGATGAGAGCGGCCTTTGACGAGGAGTACTGTGCTCCCAGTGTCGCGCTCCTCAGACGGCCCGCGATCGAGGCCACATTGACTACAACTCCGTTGCTGGCCTCCAGGGCTCCCAGGAGATGCTTGACCAAGAGGAAGGGAGCCGTCACGTTGACGGCGAAGGCCTCGTCCCAGTCCTCTCTGGAGATGGAGTCGATTTGCCCCAGCTCGGCAATCCCGGCGCAGTTGACCAGAATATTGACCTTTCCCTCACTCTCGAGAACTCGGGAAACCAGCTCTTTGATACTCGACTCCTGGCGAAGATCCACTGTGATGGCTTGGATCGATCCGGAACCCGTACAGTCAGCCACGACCCTGTTCAAGCGGGTCTCGTCTCTGCCTGCCGCCCAGACGCTCGCCCCCTGGAGGGAGAGCTCGAGAGCCACGGCGGCGCCGATACCGGAACTGGCTCCCGTGACTATTGCGACGCGACCGTCGAACTCCAGATTTCCCATCACCACTCCTCGGCAGTATGCCCGAAACGACGCCGCACGAGTCTTCGACGGCCTTCCGCTTCTCTGTCCGAAACAGGCCGGATTGATAGCTCCCGCGAAGGTTGAATCATGCCGTGAGTGGTCCGTATGTCGGCTTGCGGCTCACGCCCCGGCAGACGAATCGGGAGCGCTGGGTCGCCCCGATGACCGCTCGGGAGGAGGGGGCGGGCTGGCAGGGTCCGCGCCGCCGATCAAGCCTATCAGGTCCCGTACCCGGCAGGAGTATCCCCATTCGTTGTCGTACCAGGCGATGACCTTGGCGAGCTTGCCGCCGCTGACTTGTAGCCACTGCAAGTCCAGAACCGCGGAATGACACTCACCCAGGTAGTCGATCGACGTAAGGGAATCGACATTCAGACTGACGTAGGGTGAGTCCTCAAACCGCTTCTCCAGAAAGTCTCTGAGTTCCGAGCTCGTCGTCGTGCGGTCGAGGATCAGGTTCATGTCCGCGCTCGACACGATGGGAGTTGGAACCCGGTAGGAGAAGCTGGAAATGCCATCGACGAGTTCCCCGAGTATGGGCTTCAGAGCACTCACTGCCGTGGTCTTCTTGGGAATGAGAACTCCGGTGCATGCCCGCCCGAGAGAGTAGTCTTTCCAGAAGTGACCCGGGTTTGACTGGCTGGCGACGGGAGCATCCACGAGGTTCTGATAGGAGAGCCACGGGTGGAGCGTGGTAACGGATCCGCCGACGATTCCGAAGCCTTCGTCGAGGGCCTTGAAAACGTGAGCCATCGCATTCGCGTCACAGATTGACGAAGAAATGACGTGATGACGTTCGGCGTCGTAGGCGTCGTCGTTCACCCCCATGATGCACCAGAAATCCACGCCCTTGGAGGGGGAATGAGTGACTATCACCTTCGACAACCGGCGATCCTTGACCAGGCCCTGAGCCTGAGCAATGTTGCCACCCACTCCCGAGCTGTCGACCACGACCTGGACCCCGTCGTCGGCCCAGGGAACCTCATCGAGCCGGGTCTTGCAGTAGACGGGAACCTGGCGGTCTCCGATCTCCATAGCTCGTGAATCGGAACAGAGGCGCGCCGGATCTTTCATGCGACCATAGACGCTATCGTAATTCAGAAGGTAGGTCAGGTTCGCCACATCTTCGGCCACGTCGTTGATGGCTGCCAGTACGAAGCGAGCGTCGTCACGTAGTATTCGTGTGATCGCGCGACCGATCCGGCCGAAGCCGTTGATGCCAAGCCGGATCGGCTTTATGTCAGAGGCTTGAGACAGCTTCATGCGTTGCTTCTTGTCGGCGAGACGCCACTTCCAGGGTACGGACTCGTACCATTTCGACTCGTCTTCTGGCAAGGAATTTTCTGGGCTCACCACCCCTCGATTGTTATCATCTGACCGTGGAGAATCTCGACCTGAGGCCCTTGAGTCCTCGGCCATGGCGCACTTGGATCTTCGACTGTGACGGCGTCCTTCTGAACACCAATTTCCTGAAGGCAGAGGCCATGCAGGAGGCAGCGAGTCTCTGGGGAGAGGAGCCGGCCCGGGCGCTGCTCGTGTACCATCGACTTCACGGGGGTATTGGCCGCAAGATCAAGTTTCGCCACTTCTTCGAGAACATCCTCGGACAGAATGACTACGGGCGAGATCTGGAGCATCTGATGGAGCGCTATGGAGCCCTGGTTCGTCAGAGGGCGCTCAAAGCCGAGGAGGCTACGGGCCTGCGTCCTCTCCTGGAGGCTATTCGCCGACGAGATATCCCGACGTTTGTCGTCAGCGGGGCCGAGCAGGATGAGTGCCGCGAGATCCTGCAGGCTCGTGGCCTCGCTCGACACTTCCAGAACATCTTTGGTGCGCCCGATAGCAAGGCGGATATCCTGGCCAGGGAGATCGCTGCCGGCAACATGCCGGCTCCGCGCCTCTTCCTGGGAGACGCTCGCTATGATCACGAAGTTGCAACCGCCAATGGATGCGATTTCGTTT